>JBFLZU010000111.1:0-4500 GCA_040756155.1 Nitrospirota bacterium
CCTGATGTAAAAGAGACACTTAAGAAATATACCGTGTATCCCCTGAAAACAGTAGAGGAACTTGAGGATTTATATAGCAATACCCCCCTTAATCTTCTCATTATTGATACCGTCTCTCACAGGCTGTCTTCTCTGGAAGAGCTTTTGAACAGGCTTGATGACGACATGGTGGTGCTTATCACACCTGAAAAACTCGACAAGTTTACAATAGATAATTTCCCACCAAGTGTTTATGAGTGTATTGATGTTGAATCCATAAAAGATGAGCTTCCTGTCATAGTTGAACGTGCACTTGAAAGACAGAGGTTTAAAAATGAATTAAGACTGCTGAAACAAACAAGAGAAGTTCCTAAATTTCTGCAGGCAGCGTCAACCTCTCTCAAGTGGGATTTAGAACAGTATCCAGGTGGAAGATATCTTCAGAAGAAGGTCCTTGTTAATTTTGCCAAGATGCTGACTGCAAGTTTTGATATGCGAAAGCTCTTTAATCATTTTATGGATTCGGTAGCGGAGATTGTTCGTGTAAGTAAAATGTCTATTATGCTCAGGGATAAAGAAGGATTTCATATTAAGACACACTGGGGACTTGATCCATATATAGCTGATAATCTCAGGCTTAAAAAGGATAGTGCACTTATAGCCTGGCTTTCAAAGACAGGAAGGATAATGCACAAACCAGTTAATCCTGCTGATACAGCTTCGATAAACATTAAGGCAGAAATGGAGCTTCTACAGTGCACATATTCCTTTCCCATGATACATAAGGGAAAACTGATAGGTATCTTCAACATAGATAATAAGATTACCGAAGAGCCTTTTTATAAAGAGGAACTGGAGATAATTTATTTGCTGTGCAATTATCTTGCAGCGGCTGTAAAGGATATAGACCTTTACCACCAGATATGGTATCAGAAAGAGTTTGCAAAAAATATTATTTCGAGTATAAACAGTGGAATGATTGCAATTGATAGAGATGAAAAAATTACTGTTTTTAATCAACAGGCATCTGAGATTTTGGATCTGGATTCTTCAGAGATGTTCGGTAATGACTTAAGAATACTTCCCTCTCCACTTGGTGATATATTATATGAAACCATGATGACTGGTACCGCATATAAAAGATATGAGGTTGAAATACGTCCTAAGGGAGTGTCTATTGGAATAAACAGCTACAGGCTTCTCGATGAGCAACAGAATCCTACCGGTGCTGGAATCGTGTTTTCTGACCTTTCTGATTCTAAAAAATTAGAAGAGCATCGCAGGAGGACAGAAAAACTCCAGGCAGTCAATGACCTTATGGCAAAAATAGCTCATGAGGTGAGAAATCCCCTGACAGCAATACAGACTTATATACAGCTGATGCATGAGAAATGCAGTGATGATGAAATGCGCAGCTTTTTTATATCATCTGTAAGTCAGTCAATCTACACGCTTGATAATTTGATTGATAAACTTGTGACTTTTTCCGACACACTGGATTACAATTTTAACAGGGAAGATGTGAATCTTATTATTGACGAAGCTGCGGATCATGTCTCAAAAAATATACCCGAGACACATAAGTTTTCGAGACTTGGAATCGATTCCGAATCCTTTTTTATCAATGCTGATAAAAAACTTCTGATAAAGGCAATTTATTATCTTATTCTCCATATTGTAGACAGGACTCCGCAAGGGACTCTTATTACGATGAGCGCTAAAACAATTATAAAAGACCCTCCCTGTGTGGAGATATCAATAAAATACGATGGGGATGAGTTTACTGATGAGGAAAAGCAAAGTTTGTTAAAGCCTCTGTTGGATATTGATAATCTGGGAACAGAGTTGAATGTGCCAATAAGCCATAAAATTATTGAAAAGCACAATGGCAGTCTTGATATAAAAAGTGACGGTGGGAGCAACACTTTTATCATTAAATTGCCACTAATAGACAGGAGAAGCCCTGCAATTTCGATTGATAAAGGACATTAGATAATAGCCCATTAGATAACAACTATCTAACGGGCTAATAACTATCTAATGTCCTAAAGGAGACATTAATGAACCATAGTGGAAAAATACTAATAATCGATGATGAGTTAGCACCGAGAGAGTCTCTCAGGATGGTTCTAAAGGATAGATATATTGTTTCTACAGCCTCAGGTGCACATGAAGGTCTTGATATTCTGGCTCAAGAGCCTGTGGACCTCGTGGTGCTCGATATAAGAATGCCAAAGATGGATGGAATAACCACCTTGAAGGAGATTAAAAGTCGGCACCCTGATACCGAGGTAGTATTGCTCACAGCCTATGCCAGCCTTGAGACAGCCAAAAGTGCGATACGTTTTGGTGCCTTTGATTATCTGATGAAACCTTTTGATAAAGACGATGTGATAAATATTGTAGAGAGAGGGCTTAAGAAAAAGCGTGATCTTGAAAGTTTGAGATTAGAGCGCGAAAACTTACTTAGCAGGTCTAAATTTCTTGAGGAAGAGGTAATCAGAGCCCGACAGAATCTTATAGAGTGTTATACAGGGACAGTAAAGGCACTGATTCTCACTATAGATGCCAAGGACCATTATACACATGCCCACTCAAATACCGTTGCGAGACTTTCTTCTTCTTTAGCAAAAGCAATAGGGTTACCAAAGAGTATGAGAGAGAAGATAGAACATGCAGCTGCTATTCATGATATAGGGAAGATTGGAATTGATGAAAATGTCCTCAAGAAGCAGGGTTGTTTAACACCCGAGGAATACGAAGTGATGAAAAAACATCCGAAGATAGGCGCTACAATTGTACGGTCAGTTCCATTCCTTGAAGATGCAATTCCTGTCATTCTTTATCACCATGAAAGATTTGATGGTAAGGGATATCCTGAAGGTCTTAAAGGTAAGCAGATTCCAATAACTGCGAGGATAGTTGCGATAGCAGATGCCATTGACTCAATGATGTGTGCCAGACCATATAGGGGTGCCCTTCCATTAGAAAAGATTTTAAGCGAATTAAAAAATAACGCTGGAACCCAGTTTGACCCTATGATTGTGGAAGCAATATTAAAAGGAAAAGTCTCACTGAAGTAGTGGTCATTTTTCTTAATGGTGGACGGTAGCGGGATCGAACCGCCGACCTCCGCGTTGCGAACGCGGCGCTCTCCCAGCTGAGCTAACCGCCCACTGTCCTGCTTTTGAAAAACGAAGGTATTCCATTTGCTTCTCTTGGGCCAACAGTAATCTTCCAGCCTTCCAATTTCTCTTCGAGTGCTCCACTCAGGATTGCCACATAGCCTGGTATTATTAGCTCTCTGTGGTTAATTGAATTTTCTATTTCACTGCCCTTTATAAACTCTGCTATCTTTGAGGCGGTAAATTTACCAGCAGCCCATGCAGTCAGAACCGAGAGCCCTTCTGCATCCATCACTGCAAGCCAGCAGGGCACCTTGCTGTTTTCTACCTCACCACGAACTATAAAGTATGTGAGTGAGAAATTGGTGGTAACAAGAAGCGGTGATTCAGTAGTCGGCTCACCAACTTTGTATATTTCCTGTGCAACCTGCATAGGCACCTGCGGGTCTGTATATATGTTCTGCCTCAGTGTAAATAATGCAAGCATCTTCCACTTCTCTATCGAATTCAGCACAACAATTGAGGCATATTTAGTTACAGCTACTGTGGCTATTGCAGCCTCATGGATACTGTCATCCTTTGTTTCACGATCTTCGATTCCTGTAAATGTGATAATCGGATATCCAAGAGGCTTGAAATTCTTCTTTATCGCTGCACGCCTGATAATGGTATTCTTCTCGATTATTTCCTTTGGACTCTTTGCACATGAATCAAGGATGATGTCTTCAATACCTAATCCCCTAACTTTCTCTGAAAGGGTGACTAATGTATCTAAATTATCTGATGAAACAACCAGAGGAAGTTTTCGCTCCTTTGCGATTGCAGCCATAGCCTCAGCATTATCCTCATAAGCAGCATATATCAATGGTTTTTTATCAGCACAGTGTTTAAGACCTGCTGATATTGCATCTAAATTTGATGACGCCAGCATAAGTGGAACGTCAGGGGCAGATTCAATAATCTTTTTTACTACTATCTCAAACCTCCCTGCGTCACCAGAGGCATTCTCCACTGCAATCATGTCTACCCTAAGTTTTTGTCCAACCCTCTCTACCTCTGAGGATTTAACTGCTTCTATCTGATTGAAGATATCATTATCGCTTGAGTTATCGTTTATCCTGAGTGCAAATGCACAAGGGTTAACGAATTTTTTATCATGTCTGAAAAGTACAGTCTCTTCGCCCATCTTTATAGCCTTCTCACCGACACCAAGTGTAATCTGTCTAACAGGTGGTGCAGATGCCTCACCAAGAATCCGCTTTGCCTCTTCTGATACATCAGGGCATGCATTAATATCTGCCTGTCGTGCTGCGAGTTTCATTGCAAATGCAAGGCATGTAGGAAACCCACATTTTTTACAGTTTGTCTTTGGAAGAAGTTTGAATATCTCAACACC
>JBFLZU010000111.1:4600-9335 GCA_040756155.1 Nitrospirota bacterium
TCAATTGCCTTTGGATGTCGCATTATGAGTAGATCAACACCTGCCATGAGCATAGATACAGCAGTTACTACCTCCCAGGTAATACCCCTTTCTTCAGCAGAGCCCCATTCAGGGATGTCTGTTTCAGGGGCAAACGCCTCTTTTACCTTCCAGACATACATCCCTACATCACCAACGATGGGTGGTTGCATTACGGTGTCATTCTGGAGTAAAGCCGCTATCCTTATCCTTTCCATGACCGAGTATGTATACTCTAAGCCATAACCGAGTGCTGAGCACATCGGGTCTACAAACAGTCTTTCCTTATCAAAACCAAATTGCCCTAAGAGTATATTTAGTTGTTTTGATAGGTTTATATCCAGTTGTGACATAGCAATGAGTTTATGGTTATGTGCCATGGCTGCGGCTGCGATGGTCTTATAGTTTTCCTCCTGAGCCTTACCGATTATGCAGTTTTTTCCTTTGGCTGCATCTGCAGCGGCGACAAGGATCTCAGCATCCTTTTCTATATGGTTGCTTCCAAGAATTATCAATGGAACATTTATTGCGTTAACTACATCAGAGACTGTCTTTGCTGCATCCTGCGGGCTACGGTTTTCTCTATCAGGATGCGTGCTTATAAGCCTGAGTGCGATTGATTCTGCGTTGAGTTTTTCTTCACAGTGCTTAGCCCATTTAACAGGATCGCTCACAACATCACCGAATTGACCTTTTAATAAATCAGGCCAATCCTCAGGTGGTGTATCCTGTATTTCAATGGCTATTGCAGGTCTGTGAGGAATCCCACCCTCAAAACTGAGGAAGGGTAGCGTATTTTCCCCACCAATCGTTACAGCCTTAGTACCCCCTCCAAACTGAACTGTAAAAACCTTTCCAGCACAACTCTCTTTAGGTATTGTAAAAGCCATTTTTCTCTATCCTCCTTAAACAGTTAAGGTTACATCTCTAAGTACGAATGTGCATACAGTATGTTCCCCAAAAAGAGATCACTTGTTTTCATTGTATCCATTAATTCCTTATCGGTCGGATCCATAATAGCAGCAGATAAACCTTCGTGCATGAGAATCGTAAGGAATGTTCTGTTTATAAGTCCCCTCAGGTTTTTTGGTGAACCGTTCGAGACATTGCTGAGTCCCACTACTGTTTTCATGGGTGGGTCATTCAACTCCTTAAACATTCTTATAGCCTTTACTGCTCTAAGTGCCTGGTCTTGCATGGTTGATAATTGAAGCACCAGAGGGTCAAGGAATATATCTTCTAATGGTACTCCGTGTTCCATGGCCCTCGCCATTATCTCTGCGGCAATAGCACATCTCTCCTCAGCATCTGCTGGTATTCCACCTTTTCCGAGAGTAAGTCCTATTACCTGAGCATTATATTTTGCAGCTAATTCAAGCATTACAAACCTTTCTGGTTGATTTGATGTAGAATTTATAAGTGCTTTTCCCCATTGGTTATTATGAGCCTTGAGTCCTGATTCCATCGCCTGTGGATTTGTAGTATCAAGGCAGAGTGGAAGTTGAACCACTTCCTGTATTATCCTCACCATCCAGTCCATCAACTCCTCACCCTTTTCCTCAGCGGGTCCTGTATTGACATCAATAAAGTGAGCACCTGCTTTCCACTGGACAACAGCGATCTCCTGTATGGGCTTTGGATCTCGTGCATTCATAGCCTCTCTTACCCGTTTTGCGATTACACTGATCCTCTCACCGATAACAATCATAACCTTCTCTCCTTTCAGTAATTTAAAAATCTAATTATATTTATGGTATCATCAATTCGTCAAGTATATTGTAAAGAGCTCTCAGTGCCCTTGAGTCTTCAGGGAGTGTTATTAAAGGTTTTCCCTGCAAGTCATATTCGAATATCAGGTCATCAGCAGGAACTATACCAAAGAGACTCAGTCCTTCTCTCTCTGAGAGCCTCTTTATATCTCCTTCTATATTGTCAGTCACCCTGTTTATGATCAAGCCTCTCCTTCTGATAGCAAGCTCGAGTTCATCACAGAGGTCATTTATCCTCTTTGCGGTCATTATCCCCCGCACAGTAGGGTCACTGATTATAAGCAGAAGGTCTACATTCTGCGTGGTTCTGCGGCTGAGGTGTTCAAGCCCTGCCTCATTGTCCATAACAACATAGGGATATGTATCTGCAAGTTTGTCTGTATATTTCCTGATTATATTGTTCGCAGCGCAATAGCATCCAGGACCCTCCGGTCTTCCCATTACAAGTAAATCAAAGCCTTTAGATTCGATCAGTGTCTGCTGAATAGAATAGTCAAAGAGCTCTTCCATGCTCATACCACCTGGCCTCTCAACACCACTTCTCACCGTCACCATAGATTGTTCCCTCATGGCGCCAACAGTTGCATGGACATTGACACCTAATATCTCATTTAGATTTGCGTTTGCATCTGCATCTACAGCAAGAACAGGCCCCCTTCTTTTCTCTATAAGGTATCTTACAATCAAGCCAGTGATACTTGTCTTACCTGTGCCACCTTTCCCTGCTAATGCGATTGAATATGCCATCTTCCGTTATCCGTTGACCGTTATCCGTTTCCGGTTTACGAATTTTGGATTATTACTCCTGAAACAACTCCTTTTGAGCGATTGTAACTTTAACCTTTTTAGTTCGTTTCACCTTTCTTTCTTTATATGTGCTACCGTAAATCTTTCTAACCTTTTTTGCCTGGCCACAATTCATATCCCCTTCTGGGCATGGTGCATAAAGGCAGGCAGGACCTGCCTTATGAAAGATTGTTGGTACAATTGGTTTTACCAGTAACAACATCTGATATGCCATATTTCTAATTTCCCACTGTGCCCTGTAACAGCACCGCTGTCTGAAAAAATGCAGGAGTTCACGTGCATTCATTGTAACAATTATCTTTGTTTCTACTGCATTTGGAAGCACAAATCTCGCATCCTGATTCGCAGCCTCGCCCTTTATACCTTTTTCATTCAGTCTTTCAACAAGAAAGTCATACACATTTTGTGATTCAACCATAAAATCTTCAAATCTCTTCTTTGTCTCATTATCATTACTAATAGAAGGTGGAATAATATAATCGAATGTTGTCTGACTTCTGACTTCTGACTTCTGACTTCTGACTTCTGACACGTATCTCTGGGATTGCTGAGAGTATGATGCAAGTCTGTGTCTGACAAGTTGATGGGAACATGCCCTTGAAATACCTTCAATCGCAAATGTAAAAGACGCATGCTCAATTGGGCTCATATGACCAATCTTAACCAGTTTCTCAACAAAGGCCTTCTGATCTTTAGCTTCAATCTTCCCTTTAAGGGATACGATATCTGATGGGCTGTAACAGAGTTTTGCCGCCATTGCCACAGTCTCCTCAGGATTGGGAGTATGTCTCAGTAGAATTACTTTTAATTTTGCTTCGCCCATCTATCTAAATCCCTCTTCCTCTGTAGGGAATCCTCCATTTTCTACATCTTCCTTAAACTGTTTGACAGAACGGAGTGCATCCTCCTTTAGATTTGCATATCTCTTTACAAACTTTGGCACAAATCTATCAAACATCCCAAGGAGGTCATGGAGCACCAGAACCTGTCCATCGCAATATGGTCCTGCGCCAATTCCGATAGTTGGGATAGTAAGTTCTTCTGTTATCCTTTTTGCAAGATCTATCGGTATTACCTCAAGGACAAGGGAGAAAGCCCCTGCATCTTCAACAGCATGGGCATCATCTATCAGCCTTTTTGCACTCTCATCATCCCTTCCCTGAACCTTATAACCTCCCATCCTGTGTATAGACTGAGGGGTTAGTCCTATATGTGCCATTACAGGTATGTCATATCTTGTCAATACCTCTATATGTCTTACTACAGATACCCCACCCTCAAGTTTTACTGCAGATGCTCCTCCTTCTTTTAGGAACCTCCCTGCATTTCTCACCGCATCATCAATACTTGCCTGATATGAGAGAAATGGCATGTCTCCAACTACCATTGCATTCTTTGCTGCCCTCGATACCATCTTCGTATGATAAACCATCTCATCCATCGTTACAGGGAGTGTGTTGTCCAATCCCTGAACTACCATCCCAACAGAATCTCCTACAAGGATAATATCTATTCCTGCTTCATCCACGATCTGGGCAGAGGGATAATCGTATGCGGTAAGCATCGTAATCTTTCTTCCTTCTGCCTTCTTTTTAAAAATCTCTGGTATGGTAATCTTAGCCATAAAGATAAATCAAAATGCAAAAATTTTGAATTTTAAATTACAGCAAACCTGCTATCTCCATGATAAGTGGCACCTTCCCTTCCAACCCTATAGCCATTATGTGCACACCATCGCAGACCATGTCTTCTTTAAGCTCCCTTATCTGTCTTGCGGCAATCTCTATACCTTTATCGAGTGCCTTTTCCTTTCCTGCAGACTTCAACTCCTCAATAAGAAATTCAGGGACAGTTATACCAGGAACAAACTTATTGAGATAGTTCGCCATACCTGCATTCTTCAAGAGTAGTATTCCAGCAAGTATCTTTACATCAAACTGCCTTGCGACCTTCATAAACTCCCTGAATTTTGAAAGGTCATAGACCGCCTGTGTCTGGAAGAACCTTGCCCCTGCCTTCACCTTCTTTTCGAATTTCATAAGCTGTGGCTCTATGGGATTTGCCTCGGGTGTTACCACGGCACCAGGGAAAAGGTCTGTAGCACCCTTAAGGTCATTCCCCATCATGTCTTTCCCTGAGTT
>JBFLZU010000111.1:9435-22049 GCA_040756155.1 Nitrospirota bacterium
CCTTCACCTTCTTTTCGAATTTCATAAGCTGTGGCTCTATGGGATTTGCCTCGGGTGTTACCACGGCACCAGGGAAAAGGTCTGTAGCACCCTTAAGGTCATTCCCCATCATGTCTTTCCCTGAGTTAAGCGCCATTACAACTCTTAAAAGTTGAACAGATTCAAGGTCATAAACAGGTTTCGCAGATTTATGGTCACCTGCCATTACATGATCCCCTGTCATGCAGAGTATATTTTTTATGCCGAGAATATATGCGCCAAGCATATCTGATTGAAGCGCCAGTCTGTTTCTATCCCTGCATGTCATCTGTAATATAGGGTCATGCCCCATTTCTTTAAGGAGTCTGCAGACAGGAAGTGACGCAATCCTCATCACTGCACTCTGATTATCCGTTACATTGACCCCATGTGTTTTCCCGATGAGGTGTTTAGCATGCTCAAGCATCTCAGATATATCCGTCCCTTTCGGAGGACCGACTTCTGCTGTTACAACAAATTCTCCTGACTCAAGAGCCTCTTTAAAGGAATTTTTTTTATGCATTTCCATCTTATCACTTACTCCTTTTTTTTGGGTGTTATTGCAACTGGTTTGAGATGTTTGCTGTAATCCTTTGGCTCAAGTATCTCTTTCATATCGTCAAGCCTATCAATATCCTTAAGCCTGTTATATATCCTGACCCATGCACATTCTATATCTGGATTGACCTCACACATACCATTATTTGTGCCACCACATGGACCGTTCAGTAATCCTTTAGGGCATGTTGTGATAGGGCAGATACCTCCTGTTTTATTAAGGATGCATTCACCACAGAGAGAGCACCGTTCATCAAAATGACGGAATCGCGTCATATTTCCAAGAAATATAGTATCATTTGCAGGATATACAGGTTTATCCTTAAACAATTCTACAATAGCCTGAGTGCCAGCTCCACATGACATAACAAGTATCGCATCAGACCTCTCTATTGCCTCCTTAAATGGCTTGAGTTCTATCTTTGTGCCAAGAACCTGACAACCTGTCTTAGGAATAAAACTACCTGTAATGACCTTACCTGCATTCTCAAGGGCATCTTTCATCTCTGAGATGGCATTCTCATCCCCTGTGCCACAGAGAGCAGCACATTCACTGCAGCCAAGAAGAAATAGAGACTTATACCTCGCCAGCGATTTTAGAAGGTCATCAAAACTCTTTTGTTTTGAAATTATCATATCTTTTACTCCTCACTTATCACTTTTAACTTTTTACTGTATTTATAGCCCTGCATCTACCTCAATGCCTGCTGACCTTTTAGCAGCCCTTACTGTATTGTCAAGGAGCATTGCTATAGTCATTGGACCTGCACCTCCTGGCACAGGTGTAATATATGCCGCCCTTTTTGAGGCAGCCTCAAAGTCAACATCACCTACCAATTTCCCATCAGGCATAACATTGATGCCAACATCAATAACAGCAGCCCCTTCTTTTATCATATCTCCAGTAATAAACCTTGCCTTCCCTATTACTACACAGAGGATATCTGCCCGAAGGCATTCCTCCTTGAGGTTTTTGGTCTGGCTATGACACATGGTTACTGTGGCATTCTTGCTGAGGAGCATCAATGCTAATGGTTTGCCGACAAGTATGCTACGTCCTATAACAACTGCATATTTTCCTTTAGGGTCAATACCATAGTATTCAAGCATCTTCATCACACCGAATGGTGTACATGGAAGAAATGCAGGCTCACCGAGCAGTAACTTTCCAGCAGATACAGGACCGAGTCCATCCACATCCTTTTCAGGGGCTATACTGTTAATGACAGTTTTCTGGTCAAGGTGTTTTGGAAGTGGTAGCTGAACCAGTATCCCGTGCACCCTGACATCCTTATTTAGGCTATCTATCAATGAGAGAAGGTCTTTTATATCTGTATCTGCAGGTAATCTGTGTTCGATACTCTCTATACCGACCTCCTTGCATGCCTTACCTTTTGCGGACACATAGCGTTTGGAAGCAGGATCCTCACCAACGAGGACTACTGCAAGACCTGGATTTATACCCTTCTCTTTTAATTCTTCTACCTCATGCCTTACATTATCCTTAACAACCTCTGCTATTCTTTTCCCATCAATTATCTCTGCAGCCATCTGTTCCCTCCTTTTTACCCCGTTAGAAAGGATGGGGCTTTAACCCTGCCATAAATGGCGGGGCTTTCTAACGGGGTTTACTCCTGACGGCTCTTTATAAATGACAACATCTCTGACCTCGTAGATTCTCTTGTCTTGAATATACCCCTTACTGCTGATGTAACTGTTATCGAGCCTGGCTTCTTTACACCCCTCATTGAAAGACATAGATGTTCTGCCTCTATTACCACCATTGCACCCTTTGGTTTGAGCCTTTCCATGATGAGGTCAGCAAGCTGTGCAGTAAGCCTTTCCTGAACCTGTAGTCTCTTGGCAAGCACCTCCAGTGCCTGTGCGAGTGTGCTTATTCCTACTATCCTGCCTTCAGACGGAATATAGGCGATATAAGCCTTACCAGCAAATGGGAGTAGATGATGTTCGCATATAGAGTAAAATGGGATATCTTTCAAAAGAACCATCTCATCGTGAGATTCGCCTATTATGGGACGCAGGATATCCTCTGTGGGTGTCTCTATTCCGGAGAATATCTCCTGATACATCTCTGCTACACGGTTCGGGGTTTCTTTCACGCCCGGGCGGTTTATGTCCTCACCGATGCCTTCCAGAACAAGCCTTATTCCCTGTGCAATCTTCTTTTTATCCATAATTCTCACCCCCAAAATCCCGCGATTTTTTAGGGAATCCCTTTACCCCGTTAGAAAGCCCCACCTTTCAAGGCAGGGATGGATACATCAAAATTTGAAATACCTTATAGAAAAGGCAGGGTTTAAAGCCCCATCCTTTCTAACGGGGTTTATTTGTTCACCTCTATAGTTCTTTCTTCCGTAATAATCTTGTCGATCTTTACATCATGAGATTCTGCTGGGATATAGTCAACTATCTGAAGTTCATATGCAAGGGCAACAAGATATAAGTCTTTGTGGATTTCTTTCAGCAGACGGTCATAATACCCTCCACCATATCCAAGTCTCGTGCCACTGGCATCGAACCCTACCCCAGGTAAGATTGCAAGATCGACATCAAGAAGCATCCTCGGTCTCAAGAATTTCCACGGATGCTCTAAGATGCCGCAGTATCCAGGTATAAGTTCACTATCGTAATCCTTTAACTCTGAGAGTAAGAGTCCATTTCTTTTCTTCTCAACTACAGGGATGAATACTCTCTTCCCTGAATTTAGTGCTCCCTTTATCATTTCTTTGGTTTCCACTTCACTTCTGAATGCAACATAAAAGAGGACACAGTTAGCCTTTTTATACTCGGGGAGTGAAAAAAAATTCTCCTTTATCTTCTTGTCTTTTTGAAGACGTTCTTCTTCTTTGAGATCATCCCGTATTTTAAGGAGATGCTCTCTAAGACTGTTTTTTTGGAGCGATTCTTTCTTCAAGGGCTTTCTTGATTGCTGATACTCTATAAGCAGCTGCTGGCGATGCCTCAAAGGCAGGTCGTCCTTCAAGGTCTGACCTTATGATTTCATGGTCAAACTCTATAAAACCGATTATCTCCATGTCTTTTAAGGCAGTTTCAAACCAGGCTTTATCTTCTTCCCCCCTTATCTTATTAGCTACAACAAAAATGTTCTTTACCCCTATATCCTCAGCAAGCCTCTTTATCTCCTCTGCGGTCTGAATACTTCTCTGTCCTGGTTCAACAACTATTATAAATGCATCCACCCCCTCAGCAGTTCCCCTTGTAAGGTGTTCGATCCCTGCCTCCATATCAACGATCACTACCTCATCCCTTTTGAGCATCAGATGGTTTATAAGTCTCCTTAACAGGACATTCTCAGGACAATAACAACCTGAACCTCCTGGTTTTGGCTTTCCTAGAACAAGTAGCTTAATTCCATTTATATAATAGCAGAATCTTTCGGGTATATCATCCACCTTTGGATTGAGTTTGAATACCCCACCATAGGTTCCTGGTTTAACACCTGTTCTTTCTTCTATAAGATTACTTGCCTCTGAAAGAGGGATTATTTCTTTAATCTTCTCTTTCGGGATTCCAAGCGACCCAGATAGATTGGCATCTGGATCTGCGTCTACTGCTAATACCTTTTTCCCTTCTGATGCAAAAATCCTCGATAGAATCCCTGTTAGAGTTGTTTTACCTACGCCTCCTTTGCCTGTAATTGCAATCTTCAAAAGAAAATCACTCCTGATAACCAAAGGGAAAATAACATCTATTCTGACAGAATGTCAAGATTTTTGAAGATGCATTTTCAGGCTCTTTACAATAAACTGTTTGAATTTAACACACAAATGTGTTACAAAATAACACATGGATAAAAAAGATAAAAATATAAAAAAGGTGGTTCTTGCCTATTCAGGTGGACTCGATACCTCAGTAATCATAAAGTGGCTCATTGAGCGATATAACTGCGAGGTGATTGCTTTCTGTGCCAATCTGGGGCAGGGTGAAGACCTTGATGCGATAAAGGAGAAGGCGTTAAAGACAGGGGCATCAAAGGTCTATATAGAAGACCTGAAAGAAGAGTTTGCAAAAGACTTTGTATTCCCCATGTTAAGGGCAAATGCGGTCTATGAAGGTAGATATTTACTTGGAACATCGATTGCAAGACCGCTCATAGCAAAAAAACAGATAGAGATCGCAGAGAAAGAAGGTGCCGATGCTGTGGCACATGGAGCCACTGGTAAAGGAAATGACCAGGTAAGGTTTGAACTTACATACCTTGCCCTTAAACCTGATATAAAGGTTATAGCACCGTGGAGGAAATGGGGTTTTGACTCAAGGAAGTCACTCATAGAGTATGCGGAGAAGAAAGGCATCCCTGTCTCTGCGACAAAAGAGAAGCCATACAGCATAGACAGGAACCTGCTTCACATCAGCTATGAAGGTGGAATACTGGAGGAACCGTGGGTAGAGCCTCCTTTAGATACCTATACGATGATTGTGCCTTCAGAGAAGGCTCCAGATAAACCAATCTATATCGAGATAGATTATGAGGCTGGTGATCCTGTTGCTGTTGATGGTGAAAGGATGAGTCCAGCAGTGCTAATCGAGAGACTGAATGAGATCGGTGGAGCGAATGGCATTGGAAGGGTAGACATAGTTGAAAATCGTTTTGTGGGCATAAAATCGAGGGGTGTATATGAAACACCCGGAGGTACAATTCTGCATCTCGCCCACAGGGCGGTAGAATCTATAACCATGGACAGGGAGGTTATGCACCTCAGGGATTTGCTCATACCGAAGTATTCTGAACTTATATACTATGGGTTCTGGTTCTCGCCTGAAAGGGAGATGCTTCAGAAGATGATTGACGAAAGCCAGAAGGATGTAACAGGGACAGCAAGGTTGAAACTATATAAAGGGAACTGTGATGTGGTGGGTAGGAAATCACCTGTATCTCTTTACAGTCCTGAACTTGCTACATTTGAGGCAGATAAGGGCTATGAGCAGAAAGATGCAGAAGGGTTTATAAAGTTAAATGCGTTGAGATTAAGAAGGAGGAATAAACAGAAATGAAACACCTTCCTGAGGACGAACAGATATTCCATGACTGGTTACTCAGATATATCAAGAAGAAGCATTCCAGGGAATATAAAGAGATATACATAAATCCGAGTGATGAAAGAAATCATGAATACATGGGACATTATCCCGATGTTATATTCTCAAATTATGGGCAGGTGCTCCTGATAGCAGAAGTAGAGACAGAGATCTCTATCACAGAAGAGAAGGCAAAGGAATGGAAGAAGATGGCATCTCTCGGCACCAAACTTATCATCCTTGTTCCAAGACAGGCAAAATCTCGGGTTATTGACCTGCTATGGAAGAATGATCTGATGGGCACGGTGGGCGTGGGGGAATACGAGGTGATTGTAAACATATGATAGAGAAACCATGGGGTGGAAGATTTAAGGGAAAGACATCGAGGCTCGTAGAGGATTTTACTGAATCCATCTCTTTTGATAAGAGATTATGGCGATATGATATAAAAGGAAGTATTGCCCATGCAAGGATGCTTGCAAGAGAGGGTATCATTAATCGCGATGAATCGAAAAATATTATTAATGGATTGAGGGAGATCGAAAAAGAGATCGAAGATGGAAGGTTTGTCTTTAGGCCAGAACTCGAAGATATACACATGAATATTGAATCTGCCCTTATTGAAAAGATAGGCGAAGCAGGAGGCAAACTGCATACTGCACGGAGCAGAAATGACCAGATAGCACTTGACCTCAGGCTTTATCTCAGGGATGAGATAAACGAGGTATTATTGCTTATAAAGAAGTTACAGAGAGTAATTGTTACTCTGGCAGAGAGAAACATAGATGTCATTATGCCTGGATATACCCATCTCCAGAGGGCTCAGCCAGTGCTTTTTCCACATCATCTCCTTGCACACATAGAGGCATTAAATAGAGATATAGAACGGTTTGAAGACTGCCTCAAGAGATTGAACCTCTCACCACTTGGTGCATCATCTATTGCAGGGACGACATTCCCGATAGACAGGGTATCTATAGCAAAGGAACTAAGATTTTCAGGTGTCACAGAGAATAGCATTGATTCTGTGAGCGATAGAGACTTTGCTATTGAGTTCTGTGGTGTAGCCTCCGTCCTTATGATGCACCTCTCAAGATTATCAGAAGAACTGGTTCTGTGGTCTTCATCTGAATTTGATTTCATAGAGATTCCTGATGCCTTTACCACAGGCTCAAGCATAATGCCTCAGAAAAAGAATCCTGATGTAGCAGAACTTGTAAGGGGAAAGACGGGAAGGGTCTATGGGAATCTTATTACACTTCTCACAGTGATGAAAGGATTACCGCTCTCTTACAACAGAGACATGCAGGAGGATAAGGAGGCAATATTCGATACGGTTGATACAGTCAAAGAGTCACTGAAGGTTTATGCTGAAATGTTTAAAGGCATAAAGATAAAAGACAAAAATATGTATAATGCTGCTATTGGTGGATTTACAACAGCCACCGATCTTGCAGATTATCTTGTAAAAAAGGGTATGCCTTTCAGAAAGGCGCATACTCTTGTCGGAAGGATCGTCAAATACTGCCTTGATAAAGGTAAGACACTGGCAGGGATGTCAATAAAGGAATTCAGAGCCTTCTCTGAGATAATAGATTCCGATGTCTTCAGTTGTTTGTCAGTTGAGAAGGCTGTAAATGACAGGCTTTCTTATGGTGGAACAGCGAAAAGAAACGTTCTCAGGAGGATTAAGAGATTAAAGGGAAGATTGTAATGTTTATGAAAAAGTTTCGTTTTATATTGATCATGATTTTGGTAGCATCCCTCATTGGTGTGACATCCTGTGGCAGAAAGGCAAACCCCAGGCCACTTGTCCGCTATATACCCAAAGCTGTCTCTGATTTGAAAGCAGCACCAAAGGAAAAGACTGTTCTCCTTACATGGAGCAAACCGACAAAAAACGAGGATGGTTCTCCTATTAAGGATCTGGCTGGTTTTATACTTCTACGGGGAGAGATGCCTGAAAAGGGTGATTATGGATGTGAGTACAAAAGGATAAAGGAAATAGATTTAAAAAGCCCAGAAGATGTGGTTGTAAGGGGAGGCCTTATTAGCTATCGAGATAACGATACAGTGCTTAAATATAATAAAACTTATAGCTATAAGATTCACAGCATCAACAAGGCAGGTATAACGAGCAAGGAATCTAACGAGGTAAGAATAACACTCTTAGCGCCACCAGGGCTTCCAAAGATAATGCATATAGATGCAAGGGATGAAAGCGTGACCTTAAGATGGGATGCACCTGATAAGAAGATAGATGGCACTCCACTTGATAACCTCAAGGGTTATAACCTTTACAGGGCAGATGCCACAGGTATATATGGAGATGAACCAGTAAATAAGGGTCTTATCCTAAGCAGAACTTATAAGGATACTGGACTTAAGAATAATACAAAATACCGCTACATCTTAAGGGCTGTGAATAATATAGCCCCTCCGTGGAATGAGGGTCCAGATTCCGAAGAGGTTACTGCAATCCCATACAATACAATACCCCCAGATACACCAAAACGTCTCGTAACAGTCCCGGTGGAAGTAAGAATACTTGTGACATGGGATGAAAACCCGAACCCTGATGTTATAGGCTACAGGCTTTATCGCTCAACTACAAAGGGAAAAGACTATGTCCTGCTTACACCTGAACCGATAAACAGGACTACCTACACAGATATAGATGTTAAACCAAATGTTCGATACTACTATAAAGTTACTGCGGTTGACAATGCGCTGAAGCCTAACGAAAGCAAACCCTCAGAAGAGGTTGAGGGGATTATAAAGCCTGTCCTGATAGAATAGAAGGAAAGGATTAATCGAAAGAGAGATTCACCATGCATGATTTTGTTTATAGAAATGGAAAACTCTTCTGTGAAGATATCTCTATAGCAAAGATTGCAGAAAAGATCGGAACGCCACTTTATCTTTATAGCCATAATACCCTGCTAAGGCACTTCAGAGTATTTGATAGTGCATTTAACTCATTTCCACATATAATCTGTTTTGCGCTTAAGGCAAACTCAAATATTGCTATCCTGAGGTTATTTGCCAGGGAAGGTGGTGGCGCTGATGTGGTCTCTGGTGGCGAACTCTTCAGGGCACTCAAGGCAGGTATACCTGCAAAAAAGATTGTCTATGCTGGTGTTGGTAAGACTGAGGAAGAGATTCGCTATGCATTAAAGAACAGGATACTTATGTTTAATGTTGAATCTTCAGAGGAACTGAAAGTGATAGACAGGGTAGCGGGTAAACTCGACGTAAAGGCACCAGTTGCACTAAGGATAAATCCAGATGTAGACCCTGAGACACATCCCCATATATCAACAGGGCTCAGGAAAAACAAGTTTGGTATACCTATCTCAGAAGCGATAGAATCCTACCAAATTGCGAAAAAACTGCCCCATATTGAGATAGTAGGGATACACAAACATATAGGTTCTCAACTTACAAGGCTCTCTCCATTTGTGGATGCGCTGAGAAAAATTCTTTTCCTTATCAAGGAACTTAAGTTTCAGGGGTTTCCGATAAGGTATATAGACATAGGTGGAGGTCTTGGAATCACATATAGCGACGAGGAGCCTCCACATCCAAAAGAGTTTGCAAAGGCACTGATACCCCTGTTAAAGGGGATTGACGCTACACTTATAATTGAGCCAGGAAGGGTAATTGTAGGTAATGCAGGCATTCTTGTGACAAAGGTGCTCTATATTAAGAAAACCCCCGAGAAGAACTTTGTGATAGTGGATGCAGGGATGAACGACCTTCTCAGACCTTCATTCTACAGCGCATACCACAGAATAATTCCTGTGAGTAGAAAGGCGAGAAAAACAATGACATCAGACATTGTTGGACCTATATGTGAGTCGGCAGATTTCCTTGCCAGAGAAAGGGAAATCCGTGTGCCAAAACCGAATGAACTCCTTGCAGTGATGAGTGCAGGTGCATATGGATTTACTATGTCATCAAACTATAATTCAAGGCCGAGGGTACCTGAGGTTCTAGTAAAAGGGAAAAGGCTATATGTTATCCGTGAAAGGGAGACATATAACGACCTAATAGAGAAAGAACAGGTACCGAGGTTTCTCTTATGAGACTTTCATTCGTAAAGATGCATGGGCTGGGGAATGATTTTGTGATTATTGACTGCAGAGAAGATGAGTTCGGAGTTCGGAGTTTGGAGTTAGAAGATTTAAGCAGAAAGTTATGCCACAGAAGATTTGGCATAGGCGCTGACCAGCTTCTATTGCTTTATCCCTCAAGCATTGCTGATTTCAAGATGCGGATATTCAATGCAGACGGCGGAGAGGTAGAGATGTGCGGAAATGGTATCCGATGTATTGCAAAGTATATCTGGGATAGAGGTCTCTCTGTTAGAGATGTCCTTGAAATCGAAACAATTGCTGGCATCATAAAGCCAGAGAGGGCAGGGGATATGGTGAGAGTTGACATGGGAGAGCCGATACTTGAGCCAGAGAAGATACCGGTAAAGATTAGTTCGGAGTTCGGAGTACTGATTATAGATTATCCATTACGAATTAATGATAGGGAATTCAAAATGACATGCGTATCTATGGGGAATCCCCATGCTGTAATCTTTGTTGATAAAGTGGATGAGTTTCCTGTGAGCATCTTCGGCCCTGACATCGAGAGGCACCATCTTTTTCCTAATAAAACGAATGTTGAATTCATAGAGGTCATCGGCAGAGATGAAATAAAGATACGGGCCTGGGAAAGGGGTGTAGGGGAGACGATGGCATGTGGCACAGGTGCATCGGCATCGGCAGTTGCATCGAATATAAAAGGACTCACGGATAGAAAGGTCACAGTCCACCTGCTCGGCGGTGACCTATTTATAGAATGGTCCGAAACAGACAATCATGTCTATATGACAGGACCAGCGGTAGAGGTGTTTGAGGGGATGGTGGAGGTTTAGGTTACCTTTTTGTCATTGCGAGGGACGAGCTTCCTCGTCTGTCATTGCGAGGAGCGGAGCGACGAAGCAATCTCTCACTTTGTTCGGGACAGGTTCTCAAGGCAGACTCGGAACAGGCTCCACAATCTCGTCCGTTCGGGGCAGGCTCCGATTCGGGACTGTCCCCATGTCTGGTTAAATGATAATAACAGAGAAAATGTTAACTCAGGGAAAGAAACACGGTGAGAAGATATTAAAATATTTTAATTCTCTCGATTATGACCATTCATGGAGCTTTGAGGAGTATACGACTAAGGACACCAATTATATAACTCATGGTTATCACCGCTACCCAGCTAAGTTTATTCCCCAGTTAGCTAACAGATTAATCCGTGAACTCTCCAATCAAGGAGACCTTGTCTGTGACCCATTCATGGGATCAGGAACAGCATTGGTTGAAGCGAAAGTCTTGGGCAGAAGGTCGATTGGGGTAGATATAAACCCAGTAGCTGTGCTTATCGCAGAGGCAAAAGTAACAGCAATAGAGCCTGCTAAGTTGCAAGGATATTTTGATCTTATTTCATCGAAAATCAAAAATGCTCACCCACTGTTTTTTGTAAAAGAGGCAGTTGAGCCTTATATTCCACAGAATGAAAGAATAGATTACTGGTTTAAACCTGATACAAAGATTGCATTAGGCAGAATTTTATCTGAAATAAACTTAATCTCTGATAAGAAAGTCAGAACATTTTTTCTGTGTAGTTTTTCCCATATACTTAAATCATGTTCTATTTGGCTTCAAAGGAGCACAAAACCAACAAGAGACTTTAAAAAGGTAATACCAGATCCATACGAAGCTTTTCTAAAACATTGCAGAATGATACTCAAAAAGAATAACGAATATTATACTATTTTAGAGAAAGATGGTTTTTTAGCTGTTGAGTGTAACCCATCAAAAGGTGATGCGAGAAAGATTCCAGTTGATGATGGAACTGTTGCCCTTGTAGTGACATCACCGCCTTATGTAACATCATACGAATATGCAGACTTACATCAACTTACTGCCTTATGGCTCAATTATGCGACCAATATCAGAGGTTTCAGGAAAGATTTTATTGGCAGTTCACGAAATGGAAGGGATAATATAATTCTTGAGAGCAAAATAGCAGAAGATGTAGTGAAACAGCTTGAGATAAATAAGACAGGCAAGGCATCTGAAGTTGCTACCTATTTTCATGAGATGAGGGAATCTTTTGTCGAGATTCATCGTTATCTCAAAAAGAGTGGAAAGGCATGTATTGTGATTGGAGATACAACATTTAAAAAAGTCTCTGTCCCAAACGCAGAAGTCTTTGTTGAGCAGATGGAAAATATAGGGTTCAAAATTTATAAAGTCATAAAAAGAAGAATACCGTCAAAAATTCTGCCGCAAACAAGAGATCCTCTTACAGGTAAATTTACTTCTTCAAACAATAATACTAAGACATTGGCATATCCTTATGAGTATATAATGATAATGGAGAAAGTGTAATGGAAGATCTAAAAGAAATTATGTTAAAAAAGACAGATCTGATTTTCGAAGAAACTCTGAGAGAACTGAAGGATTATACACAATGGCTAACCTCATTAAATACTTACTTTTATTGGTCAGATTTTCTTGGTAAAAAATTTTCTTCAAATGAAGTAATAAATTTGATCAACGAAGCTACTTTTGATTTAGTATCTTCTCTTTTCACCTCTTTCACGGGTTTTTATAGGCAGGGAATGATTGCCTTAAGGAGTTCGCTCGAGTTAACAGGATTATATGTATATTATTTTGACCATCTAATTGAATTTAAGTATTTTCTTAAGGAAGGTGGATACAGGGGACCTTTACTTTCAGAATTGATCAATAAAGGAGACTTCTTAGTGAAGAAGTATTGTTCATTGTTTATTAATGAAAATAAACTAAAAAAAGAACTACATACGGAGGTAGAGAATACATACAAAGAACTATCTAAATACGTTCACGGAAGATTAGGAAAAATGCAAACACTCATAGCTTTTCCAGTTAATTATGATAAAAGTG
>JBFLZU010000112.1 GCA_040756155.1 Nitrospirota bacterium
GCAGTCATAATGGAGCCTGTTGGTGTTGTTGAACCTGAAGATAGTTTTCTTGAGGAGGTTAAAGATATAACCCATGAAAATGGGGCGCTTCTTATATTTGATGAAATAATAACAGGTTTCAGACTCAGCCTTGGAGGTGCTCAGGAATATTATAAAGTTATCCCTGACCTTGCTTGCTTTGGAAAGGCAATGGCAAATGGTATGCCAATCTCAGCAGTTGTCGGAAGAAGAGAAATCATGGAGATATTTGAAGAGATATTTTTTTCCTTTACCTTTGGTGGAGAAGTACTATCCTTGGCAGCATCAATAGCCACAATAAACGAGATAAAGGGGAAAGATGTAATTAAGCATATCTGGAGATTAGGTAGGATACTTAAAGACGGATATAACGAACTATCTAAAAAACATGGTTTAGAGTCATACACATCATGTATCGGGTTACCACCAAGGACTGTTATTACATTTACCCCGCACATAAGCATAAGTGCGGGGTTCAAAGATGCACAGGGGAATGAGTCCTTAGAGATGAAAACGCTGTTTCAGCAGGAAACCATAAAAAGAGGAATATTGTTCAGTGGTAGCCAGAACATCTGTTATTCCCATTCTGATGAAGATATTGACTATACCTTGAAGGTATATGATGAGGCGTTTAAAGTCCTGAGTAGAGCTATCGAGGATGGAGACTTTATGAAATATATCGAAGGAGAAATTGTTCAGCCAGTGTTTAGAAAGGCATAGAAATGGTAATACTGATAATCTCAGTTCAATAATGAATAAAACAGTTTGCATACGAGTTGATGGTTCAGTAGAGATAGGCACAGGGCATATTATCAGATGTCTTTCTCTCGCGGATGAGTTATCGGTGAAAGGATATAAAACAATATTTTGTACAAGAGAATTTGAACAGGGACTGGTAAAGAAAATCTTAGATAGAGGTTATAAGGTCTCAGTCATTGATGTTGACGCCACATTGGAAGAAGATAAAAAACACCTCATCAATTTTGCTAAATCACATAATACTAAGATAATAATTACAGATAACTACCATTTCAGAAATAACTATCTCAGGGGTCTAAAAGAAAATTTTAAGGTTCTGGTAAGTATTGATGATATTGGAGATACTTTTTTCTACAGTGATATTCTTATAAACCAGAATATAAATGCAACTCCAGAAATGTACGATGGTAAAACCAAAAATGGGACTAAACTGCTTTTGGGTCCTACTTATGCGATGCTGAGACCTGAGTTTAAGAAATATCATAACCAGCCAAGAGAGTCTGGTAAGGTAAAAAATATACTTGTTACACTTGGTGGAGGTGACCCTGAGAACCAGACACTGAAAGTACTAAAGGCATTGGAAATGGTCAGAGGTGATTTTTCTGTTACTACGGTTATTGGCGTGAGTAACCGTAATAGAGCGATTATTAGAGATTATGTTGCAACAGTTAGGAAAGATATTAAGTTGCTTGAAAATGTTTCCGATATGGCAGAGTTGATGCGCGAAGCAGATATAGCCATAGGTGCCGGTGGGTCTACAAGTTGGGAATTTTGCTGTCTCGGGATACCGATGATTGTTATCTTTTTTGCAGACAACCAAAGAGGAATTGCTGAGGGGCTTTATGAAAGAGGGATTGCGATAAATCTTGGTTATTATAAATATATAAGTGAGAATGATATAAAGGTTGCAGTGGAGAATTTAATAAATAATCCTTACAAAAGGGAGATAATGAGCCTAAAAGGTAAAGAGATTGTTGATGGTAAAGGTGCTGAGAGGGTTGTAGGAGAGATAATAAGAAGGATTAAGGATTAGAGGAGAGATAGATATGTCTATAGCAGAGAGATGGAAGGGATATAAAGATTTGCCTGAGAATATCATTGACAGACTCAATGATAGAAAAGAATTCTGGGAAAGAAATAAAGATGTACTTCTGGTATATCTGTTTGGCTCTTTATCTGAAAAAGGCAGTGGTAATGATATTGACCTTGCGATACTTTTTGAGAAAAGAGCCTCTTATAGAAGGATTACCGAACTACTGGAGGATTTATACAAAATTCTTGGCACTCAAAGGATAGATATAGTGGATTTAGGAAGGGCGAGTCCTGTATTTAAGTTTGATGTGCTAAAGACTGGTAAACTTCTTTTTGCAAGAGATACAGAAATACTTAACAACTTTGAACATAAAGTCATTAAAGAACATATGGATATGGGTTATCTCAGGAGGATTCAGAAGTGGTATTTAAGAGAGAAAGTATTGAACAAAGGCTGAAAAAACTCATAGAGCTTTATAAGTTTTTTGACCTTCATAAATCAATAACCTTTGAGCGGTTACAGAAAGATATAACACTTAGCTTTGCGGTTGAAAGGGCATCTGCTCTTGCTGCTGAAATAATTATAGATGTGCTTGCACATATACTTTCATCTGATAGCAATATTTTCCCTGATACATATGAAGAGACAATAAAGTTATCATATAGAAATAAAATAATCTCAGAGAAATTATATAAAAATATTAAAGGACTTGGAGGCTATAGAAATATTCTGATTCACGAATATCTGGTGCTTGATTATAATGAGGTATATAAAAATTTCAAGAAACTTGTTAAGGTGATTCCATCCTTTGAAAGAGAAATCCTACTTTATATAGACAGAAAAAGCAATTAAAAGAGAAGACTCATAATTAATTAACACTTTAAAAAAGAAAACTTAATCCTTACTCCTTAATTCTAAAAACTATGATGAGAAAAGTGAAGATAGGTAATCGGTGGGTAGGCGACGGAGAGCCTTGTTTTATAATTGCAGAGGCTGGAAGTAATAAATTATGTCAATGAAAATATTATTTCTTGGTGGCAATATGGCAAAAGGCCTTGCAGACTGGCTTGAACAGCAAGGAGAAACAGTGATATACAGAGAAGATAAAGTCACTATTGATGATCTAATACAAATAAGTCCTGATATGGTGGCAAGTTATAATTATAAGTATTTGATTTCACAAAAAATCATAGAACATGTTAAAGGTAACGCAATAAATTTGCATATCTCTTTATTGCCGTGGAATAAAGGAGCATATCCAAATATCTGGAGTTTTCTTGAGGATACACCAAAAGGTGTTACTATTCATTATATAGATGAAGGGGTAGATACAGGAGATATTATTGTTCAAAAGGAAGTTTTTATTGATGAAAATACTGAGACCTTGAAAAGCTCTTATGAAATTCTGCATAGAGAGATACAGACATTATTTAAAGAGAACTGGAGCATGATTAAAAATAACAAAATAATCTCCCAACCACAGACGGGGGGGGAAGCATGCACTTTAAAAGAGAATTTACAGAAATCGAGACATTTATCGGAGAGAAAGGGTTGGATACCCCTATCAGAGAACTTAAGAAACAATATACTTAATTTCTGGAATGAGAGGGCTATACTAAAAGAATATGCAGGCACTAAAGACTTAATTGCCAAAAAGATTGAAATAGAATCTATTGCACAATTTATATGTGATGGTTTGAATATTCTTGAAATAGGATGTGGGAATGGAATTACCGCTATTGAACTTGCTTCTCGCTTTAGAGTAAATATTACCGGCATAGATTTTTCTGAGAAGATGATTGAAGAAGCAAAAAAATTAGCCTCTAATTATACGATAAAAGGTGTTTTAAACTTTTTAGTTGGCGATGTTAGAAATTTGCCCAATTTTGCTCAGAAGTTTGATTTAGTATACACTGAGCGGGCGCTAATAAATCTTCCTGATTGGTTTTCACAGAGGCAGGCAATTATTGATATAACCAAACTTCTTGTTGAGGGGGGGTGTTACATTATGTGTGAGAATAGCCAGGATGGATTGGATAAAATTAACTTCCTTCGCCAAAAAATCGGACTATCATGCATTATTCCTCCTTGGCACAACAGGTATTTTAGGGATAGCGAGTTAGATGAATTCTGTATCCCTGGTGTTAAGATGGAAAAGGTTGTACACTTTAGTTCAACCTATTATTTTTTAAGTAGAGTTGTAAATGCGTGGCTTGCTATGAGTGAGGACAAAGAGCCTGAATATGATGCCCCTATTAATCGTCTTGCTCTAAAATTGCCATCTTGTTGTGGAAATATGGGACAAGGGAAGATATGGGTATGGAGAAAACTAAAAGAAAATTAATAGAAGGAGAAACTACTCATAAAGGGGCAATAACCTTTTATTTATAAAAAATCAGGATTTATTGAAGAGGGCAGGCTAAAAGAGTTTGTTTTTAAAGATGGCAGATGGTGTGATGTGATAGTGATGGGGATTATAAGCAGTTAACCCCAAATTATGCAAGGGTGTTGCAAGTTTGCTGTAAATCGTCATTCCCGCGAAAGCGGGAATCCAGAGAAAAGCTGTATGAAATGCTTCTATGTGTATATGCTCTGCAATAAACGAAATGGCACTTTGTATGTAGGAGTCACATCAGACTTGATCAAACGCGTGTACGAACATAAGAACGACTTAGCCGATAGTTTTACAAAGAAATACGCTGTTCACTCCCTTGTGTGGTATGAGATACATGACACAGCAAAAGCAGCCATTATAAGAGAGAAGCAGATAAAGAAATGGAAGCGGAAGTGGAAATTATCTCTCATAGAGAATGCCAATCCAGACTGGAACGATTTGTATGAGAGACTCACGAACAACCCTGGATTCCTGCTTCCGCAGGAATGACAGCACGGACAGAATGATAAATGCAACGATATGCTTTCACACGAATTCCTGAAGAACCTGCTTAATAACAGCATATATACCATCTTTAGAGAAATGGGAGACAAATTTTAAAACAAGGAGGAGAAAAATAGAAATCAATATAAAAGATAGAATTATAGGAGATAATCATCCTGTTTTCATAATAGCGGAATTATCAGCAAATCACCTGCAGAAATTTGACCTCGCTGTAGATACAATCAAAGCAATAAAAGAATCAGGTGCAGATGCTGTAAAGCTCCAGACATATACACCTGACACAATAACAATTGACTGCGATAATGAATACTTCCGGATAAAACAGGGCACAATATGGGATGGGAAAACGTTCTATCAACTTTATCAGGAGGCATATACTCCATGGGAATGGCAGCCTAAACTCAAAGAGATAGCAGAGGGGTTAGGGCTCTTTTGTTTTTCAAGTCCGTTTGATAAAACCGCAGTTGATTTTCTTGAAGGAATGAATGTCCCCGCATATAAAGTAGCATCTTTTGAGATAACTGATATTCCACTTATTGAGTACATCGCATCAAAGGGAAAGCCTGTGATTATATCTACTGGAATAGCAACACTTTCTGATATAGAAGAAGCTGTTAATGCGTGCAAAAGAATGGAGAATGAACAGATAGCCCTTCTAAAATGCATATCTGCATATCCTGCACCGCTTGAAGAAGTAAATTTAAGAACTATCCCGAATTTGAAGGGGGCATTTAAAACTGTTGTTGGTTTGTCAGACCATACATTAGGCATATTCGTCCCTATAGCTGCGGTAGCACTTGGAGCCAGAATAATAGAAAAACACTTCATATTAGACAGAAAATTAGGAGGGCCAGACTCTGCATTTTCCCTTGAGCCAGAAGAGTTTAAAGAAATGGTAAAAGCAGTTAAGGAAGTGGAAAAGGCTCTGGGACCTGCTTGCGCAAATAATGCAGGCAAGGAGATAAATTATGAATTGTCAGAAAAAGTGAAGAAAAGCAGAGAATTTTCCAGGTCGTTATTTGTAATAAAGGATGTTAAGGCAGGAGAACTCTTTACAGAAGAAAATGTTAAATCAATAAGGCCAGGAAACGGTTTACACCCAAAATATTTAAAAGACATACTCAATAAAAGAGCAGTGTGTGACATTAAAAAGGGGACGCCGATGAATTGGGAACTTGCCTGCCTGTGCGACACGCAGACAGGTGGGGTGAAATAGGGGGGACAGCTCAGTGATACACCTACAAAAAGTAAACCCCGTTAGAAGACTCCGCCTTCTAACGGGAAGGCTCA
>JBFLZU010000113.1 GCA_040756155.1 Nitrospirota bacterium
ATTTTCTCTTTTTCTCAATCCACTTCAGACTTCTTCTTGAACTTCGCCTGAAGGTCGTCGAGCACTGAATAGACAACAGGGACAACAACAAGGGTAAGAAATAGTGATGTCAGGAGTCCTCCTATGACTGCAATAGCCATAGGAGAGCGGGTCTCAGCACCTTCTCCGACCCCTAAAGCAACAGGGAGCATCCCGAAGACAATAGCGAATGTTGTCATAAGGATTGGTCTCAGCCTTACTGGAGAGGCTGTAAGTATAGCTTCTGTCTTTTCCATCCCACGACTCCTGAGTGTATTTGTATAATCCACAAGCAGTATTGCATTCTTTTTGACAAGACCCATGAGCAAGATTATTCCAATAAAACTGAAGACATTGAGTGTCTTTCCTGTAATCAGAAGTGCTCCGAGAGCACCTATGATAGATAGGGGCAAAGAGAGAAGCACGGTGAATGGGTGGATAAAACTTTCGAACTGGGATGCCAGTACCATATAAGCGATAATTACTCCAAGTATCAGGGCAAACAGAAGATAGCCAAAGGATTCTCCCATTATGTCTGCCATCCCTTTATACCTTCCTGAGTAATCCGGTGAGAGCATCTTTGCTGAGATGGCATCGAGTTCAGCCTTTGCCTCTCCAAGTGGTTTTTTCTCAAGGTTTGCAAAGAGCGTTATTGCCCTCTGTCTATCAACCCTGTTTATTATATTCGGTCCCCCTCCTTCCTGTATCCTTACGATGTTCGAGAGCTCGGCAAGTTTTCCGTCATTTGCCCTTATGTAAAGCCTACCAATGTCTTCAGGGTTAATCCTGTCTTCCGGATTGAGCCGCACTCTTACATCATATCGTCTTCCCCTCGTTTCATCCTTGAACTTTGTCACATCAACCTCTCCTCCTATGAGGATATTTACGGTCTCTGCAATACTTTCAACATCAACACCTAAATCAGCGGCTTTGTCCCGATTTATAAGTACCCTGACCTCTGGTTTTCCTGTCTCAAGAGAGGTGTCTATGTCAACAACTCCGGGGATTTTTGAAAACTCCTCAACTACAGACCTCATAGCCATCTCGAGACCCTTCAAATCCCTGCCCCTTATGCTATACTGTATCGGAACCGTTCTCTGTCCACCTCCAACAAGGGCGATATACTCAGCTGTTCCTTTTAATCCTGGAATAGTCCTGAATCTTCTCCTTACCTCTGACATTATCTGTTCCTGGCTCTTTTTCCTTTCAGCCTTTGGCTTAAGAGCTATAAACATGCCTGCCTTGTTTATCTCTCTGCTCAAGCCAAAACCCTGTGCATAAAAGGCTGTCTTTACCTCTGGAAGGCTCCTTATGAAATCTTCAGCCTGTTTAAATAACCTGTCAACCTCATCAACCGAGTAATCTATAGGTGCCTCAAGTCTAACAATAAACCTGTTCTGATCCTCTGGTGGGACAAATTCCTTTCCAAGAAACTTTATAAGTCCAAGACTTAGGACAAAAATCGTTGTTGCAAGAATAATTACCGTCTTTCTATGATTAAGGGCAATCTTCAAAAGTTCTCTGTAAAGGGACTCGACTTTTTTATACCACTTTTCAAGCATATTAGGAATACGAGAAAGCAAGGAGTGTTTTAGTTCAGAGTTCGGAGTTCGGAGTTTTTCTGACTTCTGACTTCTGACTTCTGACTTCTGACTTCTTAAATAGCGTGATGCCAGCATTGGTGTAAGTGTAAAGGAAACAAATAGTGACACCATCACGGCAAAGACAACCGTGAGGGCAAAGTGCATAAAGAATCTCCCTATTATCCCCTTCATAAAGGCAACAGGCAGAAATATTGCAACTATGGCAAAGGTTGTCGCCATTACTGCAAGTCCTATCTCAGATGTAGCGAATGAAGCAGCCTCCATCGGCTTCATACCCCTTTCGATATGACGGTGGATATTCTCTATGACGATGATTGCATCATCAATAAGTATCCCAATAGATAATGAGAGGGCAAGCATCGTCATATTGTTAAAGGTAAAGCCGAATACATTTATCAGGGTGAAGGTTGATATAATTGAAGTAGGAATGGCTACAGCACTTATCAGGGTGCTTCTTATGTTTCTCAGAAATAGTAGAACCACGAGAACTGCAAGGATACCCCCATAGATGAGATGGTGTTGAACTTCTCTGATGGATCGCTTGATAAATGTAGACTGGTCAAAACTTATGTTGAGTTCTATACCTGGAGGAAAGGTCTTCCTGATATTTTTAAGTTCTTTCTTTACCCTATCTATAACCTCGACTGTGTTCGTTCCTGACTGCTTCTGCACTCCAAGACCTATGGCAGATATGCCATTGAACCGTGCAATAGAGCGTTTCTCTTCCATTCCATCTTCAACCCTGCCTATGTCCCTCAATCTCACTGGAGCACCATTTCTGTATGTGACTATAAGGTCATTAAAGGCATCCACAGTCGGGAATTCTCCCTTTATCTTTACAGTATATTCTTTCCTGAGACTTTCTATCCTTCCTCCTGGGAGCTCTACATTTTCTCTCTGGAGTGATCGCATGACATCGTTAGCAGTTGTCTGGTAGGCATCAAGCCTTTTCCTATCAAGCCATACACGTGCCTGTCTTAATCTGAGTCCGGCTACTCTTATAGCACCTACGCCGTTTATTTTCTGTAATTGCTCCTTCAATACCTCATCCGCGTATGTAGAAAGATCTCTGACAGATCTTTCTCCTGTAAGTCCGAGCCAGAGAACAGGCACTGCATCAGGGTCAACCTTCTCAATAATAGGCTCATCTATATCCTTTGGGAGTTTTCCTCTTATGACAGATATCTTTTCCCTGACATCCTGCACTGCAAGGTCTATGTTCCTTTCAAGGACGAACTCGACCATTACGATAGAGACACCCTCAATGCTTGTGGATGCGATAGTTTTGACACCATTGATTGTATTTATAGCCTCTTCGATCTTATCTGTCACATCTATGTCCATTATCTCAGGGCTTGCACCCTTGAGGGTAGCGGTTATGTTGACCATGGGGAAGTCAACCTTTGGGAAAAGATCGAGTCCAATCCTTGGGTAACTCACCACTCCGAAGACAACGAGGGCAAGGATGACCATTGTGGCAAAAACAGGTCTTCTTATTGATGTATTAGCTAACCACATACTAATTAGTCCTTACTCCCGACTATTTTAACCTTTGCATTTTCGAATAAATTCTGCTGTCCCGCTATAACCACTATTTCTCCTTCCTTTAATCCTTCTGTTATTTCAATGTATTCACCGAATTTCTGTCCTATCTTGACTATCCTTTCTTTTGCTGTATCACCTTCTACTACAAAAATCCTTGTCTTTTCACCTTCGTATAAAAGGCTTATTGTCGGGATAAGGACTGCGTTATCTTTTATTCCTGTGATAAGTGTTACCTTTGCAAAGAAACCTGGTTTTAGCCTTTTTTGAGGATTTGGTATCTGTGCCTCAAGGCGAACTGTTCTTGTTTTTTCATCTGCATGTGGATCTATCAGGGTGAGTTTGCCATCGAATATTTCTTCGGGATATGCATCAACCTTTATCTCAACCTGCTGTCCAATTCTTATCTTCTTTGAGTCTTTCTCAGGAATGGAAAAGGAGAGTTTTAACGGGTTTGTCTGTATTATTGAAAAGAGTCCACTTCCAATACGCACATAATCTCCAGGAGAGACCTTCTTCTCTTTTACTGCCCCTGAGAGGGGGGATACGATCTTTGTCTTGGTAAGTTTCTGTTTTGCCAGTGATAGTGATGCCTTCGCCCTATCAAGTTCAGCAGTTGCGAGTGCAAGTCGGGTCTTTACATCGTCAAACTGTTGTTTCGTTACAAGTTCTTCCTTATAGAGTGCGTTTTTTCTTTCAAATTCAAGTTTTGTATTCTCAAGATTTGCCTCTGCCTGATTCAGTGATGCCTTTGCCCGTTGCATTTCAAGGGTGTAGTCAGTATCGTCAATCAAGGCTAAGAGATCACCTTTTGAAACGGCGTAACCTTCATCAACCTTTACATCCTTGATGATACCATCAACCTCTGAACTTACAGTAACCGAATCAAAAGGCATGAGGCTTCCAACAGCCTCGATATGTTGTTTAATCGTTTCTTTCTTTGTGTTTTCTATAGAGACAACGAGTTCTCTCTTTAGAGTTTGTTTTTTGGATTCTTTTCCTTTGCAACTACTAATGAGTAATGCAGAGACCATGACAAGTATAATTAGGTAAATATACCTTATTCTCATGCAATAATCTCCTTCCTGCAGTTTACCCCGCACCCAGAAAGCCCCACCCGCGCAGTCCTCGCACCCCGCGAAAGTGGGGTGCGGGGTTTACTGTCCACTACTTACCACCTTCAAGAATATACCCATTGCTTTCTTCAGTTTTAAGGTCGCGAGGTGTCTATCATACATAGCGCTGGCATGCTGCCTTTCTGCTGATAGGAGGGTGGTATTTGCATCAATGACATCAATGCTATCTGCGAGACCAAATTCAAATTGTCTTGAGACTGCCTCATAATTGTCCTTTGCATAGGCTACCTGTTTTTGTGTGGTAATGACAATAGATTCTATAGTCTTAAGGTCGAGATAGGCATTGCTTATTTCTATATCTATAGTCTTTTTGAGGTCGCTATGTGATAACTCTGCCTGCCTTAGCTCTGCGGCTGATTCTGAGAGCTCTGCCTTTCTTAAACCACCTTCAAAGAATGGGAAATTTAGCCTGAGTCCACCATATATACTTTCCTTCACAAGGAATGTAGATGCGGGGTCATCCTCTTTTCTGGAGTATACCCCTTCAAGAGAAAGCGTGGGATAGAAACCCCCCTTTGCATATTTAATCTTACTTTTTGCTATCCTGACCGCTATCTCGCTTTTAAGGTAATCATTTCTGTTTTGATAGGCAACCATCCTGAGGTCTTTTACATCTCCCTGAGGTATATCGCTGATAGATGGCCCTGCTACATCGTAATCTGTTGTAATTCCAGTAAGCCTTGCGAGGTAATCCTTTGCCTGCTTGTAGGCATTCTTTGCCTTTATCAATTCTGACTCTGCAGCTGAGAGTTCAGCCTCTGCCCTGAGAAGGGCAGTCTTGGTGACTTCTCCAACCTTCAGTCGTATCTCTGCAGCCTTTCTATGTTTTAAAAGTCTTCGAACCTGACTTTCTCCTATTTCCACATTTCGTCTGCCCTTGAGGACATCAAAATAGACAGAAGCTACCTGAAATAGATAATCTTCCTTGAAGAATGATAGCGACTTTCTTTCTGCCTCGACTTGCCCTTTGGCTATCTCAAGACCAGCAATGTTTCTTCCTCCTGTAAAAAGAGGCTGTTCAATTCTGAGCCCCCATGATGAACTTTCCTCTGGCTGTATTATGCTACCTGCCGAGCTCCTTCTATCCTGTGTATATCTCGTGTAGTTGCTGAATGCTGTAAATTTAGGAAGCAACGCTGAGAGTGCCTTTTCTTTTCCTCGTTCTGCTATAAAGAACTCTTCCTCGGCAATCATTATTCTTTCACTGTTTTTCAATGCAAGAGCGAAAAGATCGTTTAGTGTTAAATCTGTACTATGAGTTACACTTGCAAAAACAACTATATGGATAAACAACAAAATAGTAATTAAAAAAAATCTTCTCATCTTTCTACCTCCCGGATACGAGGCTTCTTATATAAAAATTAATGATGGATTTTAAATTATATGGGGTAGGCTCTTTTGAAACATTCATTAGCTTATAAAAAGCAGCACCACGTATGAGGTCCATAAGGAAATATGCGACATATCGCGGCTCTGTCCTTTTAAACTTACCCTGTTTGATCCCCTCTTTTATTATGCCTGATAATATCTCTATGAGTTTTTCTTTCTTCTCATACATCAATCTGTTTAATTCATCACCTGAACCAATACATGTCATAGGTCGTTCCGCCAGAAATACCCTGAGAAAGTTCCTCTCCTTCTCGATAAATGATAATTGTATCTTTACAATAGCCTCAAGTTTCTTGGTAATAGCATCATTTTTGTTGACTTCCTTCTCTATTGCATCTATCACCCTGTCCATTACATCCAGTAGTGCTGATGAAAAGAGTTCATCTTTGTTCTTGAAATAGATATAGACCGTTCCCTTTGCTACGCCAGCTTTCTCTGCTATCTCTTCAATGGTAGCCTTTTCCCAGCCCTTTTTAGCTATGACCTTACGGGCAGCCTTAAGTATTTCACTTATGCGGTATTTCTGAATTATCTTATGTCGTACCATAATGACCTAATAGTCATTTTTATGACCTAATAGTCATTTTACAGAACAGAGTCATTAAATGTCAATGGAAAAATAAAAGGTGGTACTCTCAGGGATGAGGTGATTTCCACTGAACCAAAGATAAATTATGATTTCTTTGAGGTTACAGCATGAAAGGTACTATAAATCTGCTGGAGATTCTTGCTACCACAATTAGGGCATTGGACATCTCCCTGCTCTTTTTCTTTAAATGATAGAAATGCTGTAAAAACTCTGTTGCAGTCAAGACACTTATATTCATAGGCTGGCATGACTACACACCTCCTTTTTGATACATGTTTTTATATTGTCATTGCGAGCGATAGCGAAGCAATCTCTAAATGTTGTAATTGATTCATTGCTCAATCTCCTCGCAATGACACTTTTAACTTCTTAAATTCCTTCAGGAAGTACTCTATACTCTGTTCATCTATGAGACAGAAATTTACCTCTTTGAGCGACGATTCAGGATTTTTATTAAGATATCTAACAGCCTCTTTAACGAGTATCTTTGCGCACCTATCTTTTGGAAACCCAAATATTCCTGAGCTGATTGCAGGGATAGAGATACTTTTTAATCCCTTTTCTGATGCCAGTTTCAGGCTGCTGATCAATGCGTTCTTTAATTTTTCGTCTTCGTTGCCTTCACCCCATCGTGGTCCAACCGCATGAATAACATACTTGGCAGGAAGGCTACCTGCAGATGTAACCGCCGCAGAACCAACAGAGACAAATCCAATCTTATTGCTTTCTTCCTGTATTATGTATCCACCTTTTCTTACAATTGCTCCTGCGACCCCCCCTCCGTGCTGTAGATATGAATTTGCCGCATTAACAATGGCATCCACCTTCTGTTCTGTTATATCTCCCTGTATGAGACGGAGGTATTTCTCCTTTTTTGTCTTATATTGAAGCTTCGCTTCGAAATGTAAGGAATTTTTCTTTTTCATATTCGCTCGCTACCCGCTTGCTGTGCATTTTCATAGTGCATCTTCATTAGACATTAACCTCACACTAAAGGCTGATATAATATTTTACCATAATTTTTAAAAAATTTAAGATGTAAATTAAGAGTTGCAATTT
>JBFLZU010000114.1 GCA_040756155.1 Nitrospirota bacterium
ATCTTTACCACCCCACCAGAAAGCCCCACCCTTTGGGCGGGGATGAATAGGTTAGATGAAAGTTATTCCCTTTAACAAAGCTCCACCCTTTGGGTGGGGTGGTTTACTGTCAATAAAATAGAACCGTCCCATTTTTTATCCTTTTTAAACTTGACGGAGTCAAATATAATCGGTTATGTTTACAATTGTCAATTAAAAATGCTTTCGCATATCATTGCGAGGAGCGACGCGGTTGCGAGGCAAAGCCGAAGCAAACTGACACGAAGTGTCATTGCGAGCACCCCAAGGGTGCGTGGCAATCTCAAATGAGACTCCTTGCTTCGCTCGGAACAGGCTCCGCAATTTCAAAAGGCCAAAGAATACTGTGAGGCAGAGCTTTAGCCATGTATATACAATTAGTCTTGACAAATATGTAAAATAATGAGAAAATTAGAAATAAAAATAAGAGGAGAAAGTATATATAATGAAGACTACAATTGACATAGATGATGGTATCTTGAAAAAGGTTATGGAAATATCCAGGTCAAAGACAAAGAAAGGAGCGATTACTGTTGCCCTTAGCGAATATCTGAGGCTTAAAAAGAGAGAAGAACTTAAAGGGCTGATAGGTAACTATAAAGACTTTAGCCTTACACTTGATGACCTCAGGAAGATGCGGCATGAGCGATAAGCTACTTGTGGATACCTCAGCGTGGATTCTGAGTTTTAAAGACTCAGGTAATCAAAAACTGAAAGATTATCTCAGAGAATCCATAGACTCTGATAGAGTAGTTACTACCAATATTGTGATACTTGAACTCTTGCAGGGATGTAAAGATAAAAATGAATACAAAACACTTAAGTCTCGTCTCGATATACTACCGCTTTACAAGGTAACAGACAGATCATGGTCTATTGCCTATGAAATAGGGTTTTTCTTAAAAAGAAAAGGGTTAACAGTGCCGACTGTTGATATAATTTTAGCCTCTATAGCAAAAGAAAATGCATTAACTATTCTTCATCATGATAATCACCTGAAGATTATATCTCGTGAGATTGGTATTAAGACCGTAGATTTTCTTTAAAAACAGGAGGAGATAGATTTGAACCATAAAATAGAAGGGAAACCCCAAAAAATCGAAAGAGTTTTTGGGGACATCAGTATTGAGCTTGCTGAAAGGGTCAGGAATCTCCCACCATATCTTTTTGCAGCGATAGACCAGATGAAACAAGAGGCTATTGCAGAAGGTGTTGACCTTATTGACCTGAGTATCGGAGACCCCGACATGCCGACACCAGTAAATATAGTAGAACGGATGAAAAAGGCGGTTGAAGACCCTGCAAACCACCGCTACCCATCTTACGAAGGGATGCTGAGTTTCAGGGAGGCTGTTGCAGACTGGTATAAGAGACGATTCAATGTGGAAGCTGACCCTGAAAATGAGGTTCTTTCATTGATTGGCTCTAAAGAGGGGATAGGACACATACCGCTCGCCTTTGTTAATTTAGGTGATATAGTCCTTGTCCCTTCACCATGTTATCCTGTATATCCAATCGGGACGCTACTTGCTGGCGGAGAACCCTACTTCATGCCCCTCAGAAAGGAAAATGGTTTTCTCCCTGACCTCAAGAGTATTCCCTCAAATATGGCAAAAAAGGCAAAGCTCATGTTTATTAACTACCCCAATAACCCAACATCAGCAGTTGCAGAGAGACCTTTCTTTGAAGAGGTCATTGAATTTGCTCTAAAAAATAACATCATCGTATGCCATGATGCCGCATACTCTGAGATATATTTTGATGGTTATAAACCAATAAGTTTTCTATCTGTGCCAGGGGCAATGGAAGTGGGTATAGAGTTTCACTCCCTTTCCAAGACATATAATATGACAGGCTGGAGGATAGGTTTTGCTGTAGGAAATGAAAAGATAATCTCAGGTCTTGGTAGAATAAAAACAAACCTTGATTCAGGTATATTCCAGGCAATTCAGGAGGCAGGGATAGAGGCGCTGAATACAGAAGAGGGTGTCCTGAGAGAAATAAGAGATACATACCAGAGAAGACGAGATGTCTTAATCTCGGGGCTCACCCAGGCTGGATTAAAAACAACTCTATCAAAGGCTACATTCTATGTCTGGATGGGAATTCCTGAGGGCTTTACATCTTCAGATTTTACAGCTTTATTGCTCAAGGAAGCAGGGGTCCTGACGACACCTGGAAATGGTTTTGGAGATGCAGGTGAGGGATATATAAGGATAGCGTTGACTGTTGGGGAGGAGAGATTGACTGAGGCTGTGGAGAGGATTAAAGGGGTTTTATGACAAAAACAGCATACCTCAGCATTGGCTCTAATCTCGGTGACAGAGTAGCAAACTGTCTTGAGGCGATAAGACTGCTTAGGGAAACCCCATTTGTGAGCATCCATAAGGTCTCATCCCTTTACGAAACAGAACCTGTTGGTTATGCAAAGCAGGGCGATTTTATAAACTGTGTGGTGGAAGTCGAAACAACTCTAAATGCTGAAATGCTCCTTGATTTATGTCTCAATATAGAAAATACCATCGGAAGGGCAGGGACATTCAAGTTGGGTCCACGGATTATAGACATAGATATTTTACTTTACGGTAGCGAGATAATAAACAGAGAATCGAAGATCGCGAAGCAAAGGCTCACCATCCCACATCCCTACATGCATGAAAGAAGATTTGTCCTTGCCCCGCTATCAGAGATAGCAGCGGAGGTAATACATCCGTTACTCAAAAAAGATATAAGAACACTCCTCGATGAGTTAAACGATAAAAAAAAGGTTAGAAGGTTGTGTCACTCATCCATAGATATATAGCCATTGAAGGTCCTATCGGTGTGGGGAAGACAAGCCTTGCAGAACTTCTTGCAAGGGAATTTGATGCAAGGCTCATCCTTGAACAGGTGGAGGATAACCCTTTTCTCAGTTATTTTTATTCGGATAGAAAGAGATACGCATTCCAGACACAGATATTCTTTCTGCTTTCAAGATACCGTCAACAGCAGGAACTATCTCAGCAGGATTTATTTAACAGGGTTACCATAACTGACTATATCTTTCTTAAGGACAGGGTCTTTGCATATGTAAACCTCGATGAAAACGAGATTGCACTCTATGAACAGATATACTCCATGCTCGATGAAAAGATAACAAAACCAGACCTTGTTATATATCTCACTGCATCAACAGATGTTATAATAGAGAGGGTCAAACAGAGAGGAAGGGAATACGAAAAGGGTATAACGAGGGAATATGTGGAGGAGTTAAACGAGATGTATAACAACTTCTTCTTTAATTATTCAGAAACACCACTCCTCGTGATAAACACATCAGAGATAGATTTTATCAAGCACAATGAAGACCTCCGTGACCTTGCACGACATATAAGAAAGATGAGGGGAGGGACTCTCTATTACAGACCGATGTCACTGAGGCAGGAGATGAAATGATAAAATTGATAGATAAGATTTCTGATATGCAACACCACTCAGAGAGTCTTCGCAAAAAAGGCAGGATTATAGGCTTTGTACCTACAATGGGATTTCTTCATGAAGGACATCTCAGCCTAATAAGGGAGGCAAAAAAGGTATCTGATGTGGTCATAGTAAGCATCTTTGTAAATCCTACACAGTTTGGTCCTGCAGAGGACTATGAGCAATATCCGAGAGATCTAACAGGGGATATAGAGAAGGTCGAATCTACTGGAGGGGATATAGTCTTTGTGCCTCCAGTCTCTGAGATGTATCCTACAGGTTACCTTACTTATGTAGATGTTGAGAGAATAACAGATACGCTCTGTGGCAGCTCAAGGCCTGGACATTTTAAGGGGGTAGCAACGGTAGTAACAAAGTTATTTAATATTGTAAAGCCCCACAGGGCGTTCTTCGGGCAGAAGGATTATCAGCAGACGGTTGTTATAAGGAGGATGGTAAGAGACCTTAACATGGGTGTAGAGATAATCGTATGTCCGACAGTCAGGGAGTTAGATGGTCTTGCCATGAGTTCAAGGAATTCTTATCTTAATCCACAGGAAAGAAAGGCAGCAACCGTGCTCTACAGAAGCCTCAAAACAGCAGAGGAAATCATAAAGGCAGGAGAAAGGGACACATCCGTCATCTATGATAAAATACAACAAATAATCATAGCAGAACCGCTATGCTCAATAGACTATATCAATATCGTTCATCCTGAGACACTTGAGGATATAAAGAGCATCACAGAAAAGACCGTCTTAGCCCTCGCAGTCAGGATCGGCAGCACGAGGCTGATAGACAATATCCTTGTAGAGCCGTGATAGACCTCCTTAAACTTCTCATTATTTTTGTATTTATACTATACGCCCTCAGATTGAGGTGGAACCTTGGACTTGTTATGCTTGTGGCATCTGCTCTACTCGGTGTCACATTCTTCATGAGTCCACGGGAGATTATTCAATCTGCCTACAGAGGACTGATAGAGCCAATCACATTCGAACTCATTGTCGCTCTCACAGCCATAATGGTCCTTGAAAATATCCTCAGGAAGACCGAGACCCTGAAAAGGATGATGGATTCGCTGAACGGAATTATAAAGGATAGTAGAGTTATTATGGCATCTGTCCCGGCACTTATAGGGTTGCTTCCATCTGCAGGAGGTGCTGTCTTTTCAGCACCGATGGTGGACGAAGCGGGGAGACACCTTTCAATCAGCAATGAAAGAAAGGCATTCATAAACTACTGGTTCAGACATCCATGGGAATATATCTTTCCTCTTTACCCAGGTATAGTCCTTGCTTCTGCAATTGAGGGGGTACATGTAGGCAGACTGGTGCTTACCCAGCTTCCATTGGGATTAGCTTTTATTGTAGGAGGTATCGTCTGGGGACTGAGGGGAATCAAGAGCGAAAAGAGGAGCACAACTGATAAGAAGGATTACAGGACTCTGATGCTCAGTCTTTTTCCAATCATTGCTGTGATACTGCTTGTACTGGTGATCAATCTTCAACTATCGGTAGCCCTGATAATTGTAATAGGCTCCCTTTTTCTTCTCCACAGGTATAGCATTTCCCATGTGTGGGAGGCTATAAGGAAGGGTGTTTCAATCAATATTATCTGGCTCGTTACAGGTGTAATGGTCTTTAAAGAGATGTTGAAGGCATCAGGTGCGGCGGTCTCAATACCGATATATCTATCTGAGCAGGGCATACCTGTTGTTGCACTTCTTTTCCTGATGCCTTTTCTTACAGGTTTACTCACAGGACTCACCGTAGGCTTTGTAGGAATAACATTCCCGATGCTCGTAAATCTTCTTGGTAACCCCCTCGAACTCAAGTTGATGGCGTTTGCATTCGGCTGTGGCTACCTTGGGGTATTGCTTTCACCTGTGCACCTATGCTTTATACTTACCAGAGAATACTTTAAGGCTGATATTGGCAGGATATATCGAATAATGATAATGCCATCAGTATTAATTCTTATAGTTGCAGTGCTGATGTTGATATGATGCTTCAAAAAAATCTATCTATCAGACTTGCCTTTTTCTTCGCTTTGCTTTTTCAGGTTTTTCCTCAGTTTTATCTTCCACCATCCTTAACATATCTTCTACCACAATCCGTTCCTCATGACGCAATCTGTCAATGATTTCGGAGTCTTTTGTTTCAAGGTACTTTATAAGTGTTGAAAAGGGAGATAAAAATTCAATAAGTTCTGGTTGGTTTGCTATCTCAATTTCTTCCAAAATTATCTTTATCATTTCAGTTTTCTTTTCTTCAACAAGTGATTTCAATACCCATGCGAATAGGTCTATAAATTCGGTTTTCTTTCGCATTTTAATTAGACAAAATAGTATTTCTCTAAAAATTTTAAGAGCTCCGTCTGTGTTGCCTTTAAGCGTTTCATCTATAAAAAGATGTACATAAGCATGCCCTAAATTAAATAAATGTTTATCAGTAGGCTCTATTTCGACTGCTTTTTTGAAAGCCTCAATAGCATCTTCAAAAAGATGACTTTGGACATATGCAACACCTAAGCCAGCCCAACCGATATCCGATTCTGGGTATATCTCAATTATTTTTTTGAATGCATTTATTGCTTCTTTATATTTCTTAAGTTTAGTGTAGATAAGCCCAAGAGTATACAATGATTGATCACAAGTAGGTTCGATCTCAATATGCCCGAGAGTTATTTTTTCTTGAAGCTCTTTTAAAACATTATCTAAATGTGTAAGTAATTCTTCTTTCGTAAACCATATCTGTAAAAATCTTACAATAAACCCAAGTCTCTTTCTCCCTGCTTCTATCCTCATTCGCCTCCAAAGGCTAAAAAGTATCTCATTAAAGTCATAAAACACCTTTTTTGCATATTTTTTTGCTATCTTGATATATCCTATCTTCTCAAGTCGTTTAATCTGAGAGATCACGATATTGACTGGTATATAACAGCGGACAGCTATTTCAGTTGGTGTAAGCAAGCTTTCAGCTCTTGCCATCACATCAATGATCTCTTTTTGTTGCTCAGAAAGATCTCTCATTCTTTCTCGGAAATAAGGAGAGAGTTCATCGAGGATTTTAAGAAAGATATTTTCCACTGAGGTTATGTCGCCTTCGACAATCATATGATACAAGCTTAAAATAAGCCTCGGATTCCCTCCTGATAATTCATGAATTGCCCTTAGTTTGGGTTCTGATTTCTTAAACTCTTCTATAAGGGCATTATTCCCATCAATCTCTGCATATCGATTGAGCAGTGCTACAGAATCTTCAAAAGATAAATCCTTGAGCCAGATAACCTCAAAAAAATTATAAAGAGGTTTATCATGATTAATGATTGAATCGAAAAGGGTTGGAGCTGAGCCGATTAGTAAAATACTATCATAGGTCATCAATACTTCTCTTAAGGAAGACTGGTCTTCATTAGTAAATCGTTCAATAATATCGTTTAAGTTATCAACAAGAAGCAGTAATATTTTCCCTGTTTTCTCCTTAAAAGTTTTAATATAAGAAAATGCAAGTTCTTTTTGTCTATCATCTAAGGTAATGGGCCTGATTAATTCTTCTGGGATTGGTAGTATTCCTTCTGTTTTTGATTTGGCAAGATGCCGCAGTGTCCACATAATAAATTTTATTATATTCCCATAATATTCCTCTTCTGGGAAAATAACAGGGACAAACTTCTCTTTATAAACATTCAATCCCTTTGTTTTAATGGCTCCCCTGAGAGCATGATAGAGTATTTGTAATATATGGGTTTTACCAATTCCTTTTGGACCGACAAGTATTGCATGAGAAAAACTTTGCCCTGAAGATGCATTCTTTAATATCCGCTTTAGATTATCGAGTTCCGTATTTCTCCCGATAAGAGTATCCTCAAGTGTTTTAGGGTCAAGCAATGCAGGTGTATATTTATAAAATTTCATGATTATTCCTCTACTAAATCGTAATATCTTAGCCACCAGTCTCTAAGGATATTAGTTGTAAAACTATAAGATTTTGTTTCTGTATCATAGGAAACATAAAAGTCGTTTTCAATGTCGTTCATCAGATAACTGAAGGTTTCATCAGGCAGATTACCTTTGCTTTCCAGCCTAAATATTTTAAACAATTCACTCTTACCGACCTTTCCCCATCTCGCCACTTCAAGTATCAATCTTTTTGCAACGTGTTCAGCGTCTTTTTCATAATAATCTTTCAGCCTTGTATAATAATGTTCAAAATAGGTTCTGCTGGCAGGTCCGAGGACCTCTTCTCGATAAGCTTTATCAATAACATCACTGCTGAGAGTTTTTGTTTACGCCTTCCCATTTCATAAAGGCTCTCTTTTGCAAGTATCTGTAGGAAATATGGAACAGACGAGCCGATTAATTCCAGAAATTTATCAATTATTGATGATGGTAGTTGTTTAATCTGGCCCTCGTTTTTTAGAAGTTCTCTTATATAAGCCCTGCCGTCTTCTTCAGAAAATGGGCCAATTCTGATAATCTGGAAATCATTTATAACTTTAGTGCCTGTTTTTACTTTTTCTAACATGTGTTCGATACCTATGGAACCACCAACTACCCAGCGTACTTGTGACAACTCCGGCATCTGTCTTACTGACCTGAACCAGTAAAGGACGTCGCTCATTTTTTATTTTCAAACGCACATCTGCAACTTCGATCTCTTCTATTTTCCCTACTATATTCTTTATCCATTTAGCCATAGAAAACACTTTACTACGAATTTTGGAATCTGAAAGGATTTTTGTTATCAAGGCACTCAAAAAGTCCTTAGGCTCACCCATTCCTTCGGTATCAAGAAAGAAGGATTTAAAGTCCCTCATGGGATTCTCATAAAGATGATACATTATGCTGGTTTTCCCAAATCTTCTTGGAGCCGTTAGGAGAACCGAGCTTGTTTCCAAAGCTTTCCAGATGTTTTTTATTTCCTCATGCCTATTCCAGAGGTCCTTTCCTTTGGCAATATTGCCAATGACAAAACTCGGATTCTCCATGGCCGTGCCTCCTTATATAACAAATTAGTTATACAACAATAGTGTTATACAACATAGTTGTCATTTTGTCAAGGGTTATTTATAAAAATTTTCATTTAGATTGGAGTAACTTATTGTAAGAATTAACTAAATTGTAATTAAGAAGTGGAAAGGGCAGAGTTTGAAATTTTACTTACTCCTCATCACTGTTACACTGTATCCCTCATCTGCAAGTTTGCTTGCCAGTACTGAGGCATCCTGTTTTGATTTAAAGATACCAATCCTTACCCTGTGATACTTTGTGCCATTTATAATTGTATCTGTGAGACTTACATCCTTATAATTCCATTCTAAAGCCTTCTTCAGCCTTACCGCATTATCAATATTCGTAAATGCACCAACCTGAATGGTAAAATCACCGTATCCTCTCTCATCAAACTTTACATACTTAATGTATCTTTTATCCCTTTCAAGGTATTCAATCCTCACACGCCCTAAACCTTTATCTGCCATACCGAGTTCCTTCGCAGCCCCGAATGAAAGGTCTATTATCCTTCCATCAACAAATGGACCTCTATCATTTATAAGTAACCTGACATTCTTACCGTTCTCAAGGTTTGTAACCCTCGCATATGTGCCGAGAGGAACTGTCCTGTGCGCTGCTGTATGTTTATACATATCATATATATCACCACTTGCTGTTGGTCTGCCATGAAAATCCATACCATACCATGAAGCGATACCTTCTTCGACCCTGTGCGGCACTCCAATATCTATTCGGGGAGGAGGGTAAGATGCGACTCTGTATGTGGCGCAGGAAGCGAGAAATAGAAGACAGGTACAAGATGCAAGAAGCAAGATTTTTGATTTTTGATTTTTGATTTTTGAGTTTAGAGTTTTGAGTTTAGATATCCATCTCATAGATTCTATATCTCTTATATACCTTCGCACCAAAATGATGTGCTATGCGATGCACCGCAATGTTATCTTCAAGAACCCACGACAGTTCAACTCGTTTATATCTCTTATTTTTCATACCCTCCAAGGATTTGAGATAAAGCAATGCATCTATTCCATAGTTTCGATATTCTTTCTTTACCCCGAGAATCATAAGTCTCAGCGTATCAATCTTTCTCGAGTAAAATAAAAACTTGAATATCCCTGTTATACCGATATGGCCATTCAGGTGTTTTAAGACCTGATTATAGTCAGGGAGTATCAACATGAGCCCAACAGGTCTTCCTTCAACCTCAGCAAAAAGTGCTAAATTCGGAATAATGAGCGGTTTCATCCTCTTTGCAGTCCACTCTATCTCTTCGTCAGTTATCGGAACAAAACCCCAGTTTAACTCCCATGCAGAATTATATAGTTCTTTAAACAACATGACCTCTCTATCAAACTCTTTCATGTTAATAGGTCTTACTCTGATGTCAGATTTTATTAACCTCTCTGCTACCCGTTTTATCTTTTCTGGTATTTCCTCGGGAATATCTACTGTATAGGCGAGGAGGTCCTTTGCCTTTCTCAGACCATAACCTTCAAGGAGTGATGTATAATAAGAAGGGTTATAGGGCATCATCAGGCAGGGAGGTAAATCAAAGCCATCTATTAGTATGCCACACTCATCATTTGTAGAGAGATTTATGGGTCCAATCATGCCCTTTAATCCCTTTTCTCTTAACCATGACCTCGCTGAATCAAGAAGTCCTCTGGCGACTATGGCATTATTAGAACATTCAAATAATCCAAAAAAACCGACATCTTCCCTGTGGAATTCAATATAGTTCCTGTCAACGATTGCAGCAATCCTTCCTGTCTTTTCATTTGCACCTTCAGCTAAGAAGAATACTGCCTCTGCGTGTTTAAAGAATGGATTTTGGGGTGAAAGGTTTTTTTTAAGGTCTGAAATAAGTGGTGGGACCCAGTAGGGATTTTCTCTGTATAAATTGGAAGGAAGTTTTAGAAATTTTTTGAGTGTTCTGTCATCATTTACCTTTATTATTCTCAAAGATTAGATAACCCCTAAACTCTTGCCCACCTTCTTGAATGCATCGAGAACCTTCGATAAATGCTCATCTGTATGTGTAGCCATAAAACTCGTCCTTATAAGTGCTTTGCCATTAGGGACAGCAGGACTAACCGCAACATTAGCAAATATCCCTTCATCATGAAGCATCTTCCCCATCATAAATGCCTTACGGTCTTCGCCTACAATTATAGGTATAATCGGCGTTTCACTGGGTCCTGTATCAAATCCAAGTGATTTAAAGCCTTCTTTCATCCTGCGGGTATTCTCCCATAGTCTCTGTCTTCTTTCGGGCTCATTGATTATTATATCCACTGCTGCACTCACCGATGCAACAGATGCCGGTGGGGGGCTTGCACTGAATATCAGTGGACGGGATACATGTTTTATGTAGTGTATTATCTCCTCTTTTGCTGCAATAAATCCACCTATTGATGCAAGTGATTTACTATAAGTTCCCATAATGATATCAACATCATCTTCAAGCCCAAAGTGCTCAGCGGTGCCTCTACCATTCGCACCGAGAACACCTATACCATGTGCATCATCTACCATTATCCTTGCTCCATGTCTTTTTGCGATCTTTACTATTTCAGGCAGTTTTGCTATATCTCCCTCCATGCTGAAGACACCATCAACCACAATGAGTTTACCCCTCCCATTATTCTGTGAGACAATTCTTTCAAGGTCAGCCATATCATTATGGCGATATTTTTTGACCTCTCCAAAAGAAAGACGGCACCCATCTATTATGCTGGCATGATCCATCTTGTCTATGATAACCGTATCATCCTTTCCTACAAGCGCAGATATTGCGCCGAGATTTGTCTGAAAACCAGTAGAGAAAACGAGTGCAGACTCCTTTTTCATAAAGGAGGCGAGTTTTGCCTCTAATTGTTCATGTATGTCCAGTGTGCCATTGAGGAATCTTGAGCCTGCGCATCCTGTGCCATATTTCTTCACTGCCTCTATGGCAGCCTCCTTGACTTTCGGATGGTTTGTGAGACCAAGGTAATTATTTGAACCGATCATAATCATCTTCTTCCCGCCGACTATCACCTCTGGATCCTGTGCAGACTCTATTCTTCTAAAGTATGGATAGACACCGGCAGCCATCACCTCTTTTGCTGTAGTAAACTTATAACACTTTTCAAAAATATCCATGATTAATTCCTCCAGAAATATAAATTACAACCAACCATTTTTTATATACCATTCAGCAGTCATCCTTATTCCTTCTTTAAGACTTACAGAGGGGGTATAATTCAGTTCAGCCCTTGCCCTTGATATATCACATATCCAGTAAGGCTGAATCATCTCACGCACCTTTCCCCTATTGATAAGGGCAGGCTTCTGGCTTATCCTATACCACTGTTCATATATAGATGCAATTCTATAAAGTAAGCCCTTTGAGACCCTGACCTTTAAGGGATTCTTGCCCACTGCCTCTGCTATCTTATTGGCAACCACTATTGAAGAATAAGCCATCCCATCAGAGACAAAATATATCCCACTGCTTTTATTGTTCTCAGCTGCAAGGATTATAGCCTCCACAAGATCCGCTACATAGCAGAGGCTAAGATATGTCTCTCCCCAGATAAATATTATACCCAATTTTGCCAATTTAAAAAAGAAATAAATATCTCTGTCTCTTGGACCATATACCGCAGATGGTCTTATAATAACAACAGGTAGTTTATCTTCCCATGACTTTACAGCCTTTTCACCGAGTAATTTACTTTCTCCATAATCGGTTATGGGATGAGGGTCTTCATCCTCTGTTAAGGGTTTACTGTTTGTCCCAGGTCCACATGCTGAAAGACTGCTTATGTAGACAAACTTTTTTATACCCTTGTTCTTTCGTGCTACTGTATCTATTATGTTTTGAGTCGCGTGATAATTTGCCCTGAGGTATTCATCCCTGCTCAGTGCCTTTGTGATACCTGCTGTGTGATATATGTAGTCAAATTTACCCAACACACCTTCAAGGCTCTCTTTATCAGAACAGTCGGCATAAATGAGTTTGACATTAAGACCCTTAATCCATTTCAGGTTGCTGGTCTTTCTTATAAGGCAGGTAACATCATTGTCAGCCTCCACCAGCCTTTCGGTAAGATGACTGCCTATAAACCCTGTAGCCCCTGTAACGAGTATCTTAGCCATAAAAGTAGGGGTGCCCCAAAAATCAAAAGATTTTTTGGGGTTCAAGTAGCCTATTTTTACCAGATTTCTTGGATAAAAGTCAATGAGAGGATAATAATTCAATCACCTGTTGCATATCGGCAGGGAGAGGGGAAGTGAATTCCAAGTATTCTTTTGTATAAGGATGACAAAATCCGAGGCATTCGGCATGGAGCATCTGTCGGGGTATATCAATATCCTTGCCCTGGACTTGATTCAGGGTTCTCGTTAATTTACCCCGCACCAGCTCTGTGGTGCGGGGTTTACCACCATAGGTTTTATCACCAAGTACTGGAAACCCTCTGTATGATAGGTGTACCCTTATCTGATGCGTTCTACCCGTGGATAGACTTAGTTCTAATAAAGTGGCACCAGAGAATCTCTCAAGCACCATGAAGGTAGTCACTGCTTTCTTTCCTCGCTTTGTCTTGACAGAGATCTTTTTACGGTTTGATATCGCTCTTCCTATTGGGACATCTATAACCCCTGTATCTATTTTTATAACACCTTGCACCAGTGCAATATAACTTCGCTTTGTGAGTCTATGTTTAAATTGACTTGTAAGTTCCTGATGCGCAAGATCGTTCTTCGCAACCACTAAAATACCTGAGGTGTCTTTATCCAGTCGGTGAACAATACCGGGTCTCAGTACGCCTCCTATACCTGATAGATTCTTACAGTGAAACAGCAGTGCATTCACCAGTGTCCCTCTCGGATTACCATGAGCGGGATGAACAACCATACCTGCTGGCTTGTTTACCACAACAACCCAATCATCCTCAAAAAGTATCTCTATCGGGATGTCTTCTGGAATAGCATATAGCGGTTCTGGCTCTGGAACTACTACATGAATACTGTCACCTTCTTGTATCCTGTAATCGGGTTTTACAGGATGGTTGTTTACAGAGACCCTCTGGTTTTTGATGAGTTTCTGGATGTAGGATCGTGAAAGAGAAAGTTCCTTTACACCAGCGAGGTAACGGTCTATACGCTGTCCGATTTTATCTTTACTGTCACTATCAAGAAAATAGAACCGTCCCATTTTTGATCCGCATTTATTCGATAACCGTAATTATCTCTTCTATCGGTTTTCTCTGTCTTTCAGGGGGCGACTCATCCGGGATACCGATAGG
>JBFLZU010000115.1 GCA_040756155.1 Nitrospirota bacterium
GTAGCACATCGGTAGGACCAATTTATGGTGCCAGTGCTGCAAACATATCGCTCTCGGGTAAAAGCTGGGATGGCGGAAATATAGGCTGGATAGAAGATGGTTCAAAGAAATACTATTATATTGGTGAGCTTTCAGGCAGTTACTCAGATATATTTTACGATAACGGCAGCGGGTCGCGATCAGGTTACAGTGGCACATTTTCTACAAATGCAAATGGGCTTTTCTGGGATGGCTCAAAAGCCTTCTGGGAGCAGTTTAGCAAGATAATTCCGACCATTCCTGGTGCAAAGTCTGACTTCTTTGTGCCCATAACTGAAACAGCTTTAAGGACATTTGATGTATCTATTAGTTCTGGGCAGTATCTGGATCTCAAAGAAATAAGTACTGCTGTAGGAAGTGTATCAATTACATCAGGAACTGCAGGGAAAGGTATAGAAATTTCACCTGGAAGTGGGCTTTTTGATGTCAATGTTAATGGAGACTGGAATATTACTACAGGAGGGAAAACGATTCAGAACTTGACTAATTTTAATGGTAGTATAAGCGGTTCAACATCAATTGGAACAAGCTTTACTATGGCTGTTGATGGTGGTATAAAGGCACTCAGTAGCACTACTGCTATAGTGGGTGCAGATGTTAGAAAATCTGGCGACACTGACGCAGCAGGTGGAATGATCGGCAAGATGACAGGTAGCACATCAGGGACATTTGAGAGTAAGGCAATCGGCGAGATTAAATCTGGATTTATGCTTCCATAACTACCCAATCCATCAATTTATGGATTTAATTTTACCCCGCACCACGCCAGAATGTCCTGCCTGTGCAGTCCTCCGCAGCCCGCGTGACGGGGTGCAGGGTTTACTTTTCCTCGAAACGGACAACCTTTTCTTCTTCGACTTCTATAATCATTGATTCAGAACCAGTCTCAAGGGATTTAACCTCGTATATCTCCACTGGTTTCTCTTTACCCTTTACCATCACCTTTTCAAGTCCCTTTATGGATATACAATCGAGGCTGCCTGCTATTACCAGGTCTCTTATCTTGTTCAGGGTGAATTCTGTTATCAGGATGTGGGTATTATATTTCCTTGTAAGTGATTCTACCCTTGAGCCTAAATTTACATGGTCTCCAATTACTGTGTAGTCCATTTTTTCCCCTTCTGCACCGATATTTCCAACAAGCACCTCACCTGTATTTATCCCTATTCCAGCATCAAGGAGAGGTTTGCCTTCTAACTGCCATTTTTGCTGGAGTTCTTCGAGTCTTTTAACCATATTAAGGGCACATCTTATAGCAAGCTCTGCATGGTTTTCCTGCCTCATAGGTGCGCCCCAGAAGGCAAGGATGGCATCTCCAATGAATTTATCAAGTGTTCCCTCCAACCTGAAAATCACCTTTGTCATTGCCCCTAAATACTCATTGAGTATAGCGACAACCTCCTCGGGTGAATGCTTCTCTGAAAATGATGTGAAGCCCCTTACATCTGAAAAGAGGACAGTAACTTCCCTTCTTTCACCACCCAATTTAGCCATATCAGGATTTTTAATTAATTCATTGACAAGCCTTTCCGTAACATAGTTTGAAAACATTGCCCTGATTCTCCGAGCATATCTTTCCTCTACTGCATAATTGTAAGCAGTAACAGTAATAAATATTAGCAGGATATTAATGGAAGGATATGTGAGATTTATCCAGAGTCCCTTTTGTGTAAATAGGTAATAACTTGAGGAGAATATAAGCAAAAGGAACAATCCTGTGATTCCAGAAGCACCAATTGCCTTAAATCTTGTGACAACCAACGATAGCAAAAAGCCTGACGATAAAATAATAACCAGGTTTACAGATAAAGAGGCACTTCTTAGAAACCTGTTTTCCAGTATGGAAGCTATCATATTTGCATGTTTTTCAACTCCTGGCATTGCAGGGGAAAAGGGTGTTACCCTCAAGTCATAAATACCAACTGCGGTTGCGCCGATAAGGACAACTTTGCCCCGTAAAAGTTCAGGTTTCACATTGCCATCCAATATGTCAGATATAGAAATATGCTTGAATGTCTGTTCAGGTCCATAATAATTAATAAGAGTTCTTCCCCACTTATCGGTTGGTATATATCTTTTCCCGAGATGTATGCCTTCTGTGGATTTTAAAATGACTTTTTCAGAAGGAATCCCGAGGTAAGTGGCTATAACCTGAAGTGTAATAGAAGGATAAAGGTAACCATTATATCCGATTACCATGGATTCCCATCTCAATGTGCCGTCGTCGTCTGGAAACATATTGATGTGACCCATTGCCATTGTCTCTCTGAGGAGTTCAGGGACAGGTATGAGCACCCTCTTTGCCATGATTGGAGTATATCTATTAAACATCTCAGGATTCATGATAGAAATGAAAGCTGAATTTATCAGAAATTCGCTATAAGGAGTGCCGGATTCCGTATCAAAGTCAAAGACTATGGGTAATATTACATTTCCTGCCTCTTTTATTGCCTTGCCAAGAGTCGCATCATTTTTTTCGCTCTCGCTGAAGATGATATCTGATACTATTATTTCCGCACCAGCCACATTCAATCTGTTTATCAGTTCTGCGATCTTATCCCTGCTCCAGGGCCATCTCCCAATCCTTTCGATGCTTTTCTCATCTATGGCAGCAATGATAATGTTGTCAGGTGGTTTTATTATGCCCCTAACCTTAAATCTGTAATCGTAGAGTTTCTCTTCAAGGGTTTCAAGGGGAGATAATTTGAAAAACATCAACCCTACTATCAATACTGTAATAGAAAAACCAATGAAGATACCTGTTCTACCTTTCTTTGCTCTCTCCATATCTTACCTTGACCTTATTATCTTTTAGGTGAGGGTTTTTGTCAAGGTATTGCAGTTGATTTTCCTTGACAGACCTTGTTCTGTAGGTTATATATAAAATATAGATAAAATCAGCCTTGAAAACGATTGGAGGGAGCCATGAAAATAAACATGAAAATAAAGTCGAATAACTATTTTATAAGTTTTCTGTTGTTTTCAGGTGTCATCTTTCTTACAGGATGTGCTACAAAATCGTATGTAGAAGAGAAGATTGCACCTATGAATACGAGAGTTGAAAAGCTTGAGATTAGAACAACAGACCTTGAGAGAACAACCACTGCTGATAGGGATAAAATTGGCAGTATCGAAAAGAGACTTCCTGAGATTGCAGGTGATGCAAGAGGTGCAAAGTTCACGGCGCACGCTGCACTTAAGAAGATAGAGGGACTGAAGATAGCAAAAAAGGTCGTGCTCACAAATAGTGATGTCAGATTCAACTTTAATAATTGGCTGATTTCAAAGGCTGGTAAAGCAGTGCTGGACAATTTAGCACGTGAACTTGCAGGTAAGCGTTACTCTTTTATCGTTATAGCAGGACACACCGATCATACAGGTACAGAGGAGTATAACCTTTATCTCGGTAGAGTCCGTGCAGAGGCTGCTGCATCTTATTTGGCCACAAAGGAAGGAATTGATAGAAGCAGGATAATCGTCATGACATTCGGAAAATCTGTTCCTGTTGCCTCAAATAAGACAAAAGAAGGTAGAGAGCAGAATAGAAGGGTTGAGATTACAGTTTACGATGAGGCTTTAGAGTGAAGCCTTTGCACACACTCCTTAATACCTAAGAGAGATTCTGAAACGAGTTCAGAATGACTTTTATTTGCATGCCGAACCTGTTTCAGCATCTCAAATTCACAATAGATACATTCTCTTACCTGAAATTTAGAGTTTAATTTTTGCTTGACAAATCCATCCATTTATGATTCAATTGAATCAGTTGAAGAATTAGTCTGGACAAAGCATAAAATGGTAAATTTAACCATAAAAATTGCTGGCTATTTTAACCTTCTTATGTTAAGTTATTAAAAACTGGCAATAGGAGGAAGGTAATGGGTAAAAAAGCAACTTTTGTTCTGGATGAACAAATAATGAAACAAGCTAAGGAGATTGTTGAAAAAGGTCTTTTTAAATCAATGAATGCCTTCGTTGAGTCTGCAATTAAGGATGAAGTTGAGAAGATAAAAAAAGAACGGATAAGGGAAGCCATTATCGAGGCAAGCAGTGACCCACTTTTTCTTGCCGATGTGGAAGAGATAGAAAGTGATTTTGAGTATGCAGATTTTGATGAGGGAGGAAAAAAATGAGTTATAAGTGGGGAATCTTTATAGCAGACCTTAATCCTGTTCAAGGCTCAGAACAAAGAGGGAAACGTCCTGTTATTGTTGTTAGCGACGAAAACTTTAACAAGTTTATGCCTGTAGTAACTGTTTTGCCAATTACTTCGTTAAAAGAAGGCAGAAAGGTTTATCCCAATGAAGTTATGTTGAAACAGGGAATGGGAAGCATTCCACAGGACTCTATCATCCTTGCCCATCAAATAAGGACAATATCAAAACAAAGACTGAAGGATTTAATAGGAGCCATCGATGATTACAAGACTAAAGAGGCAATAAACGACGCCCTCAGGGTGCATTTGAATTTGTGAAGATGAAAAATAAGATGTGAGGTGTAATAAAGAGATAAATGATGGGTAGGGAGGGGGTTATTTATAGCAATTTACATCCCCTCCCTCGATTAGCGGCGAGAAAAAAGTTCCTTCTCCCCTTGTGGAAGAGGTCAGGGTGAGAGGTATTTTGAGAACAAAGTTTATTGAAGAGATTGTTTGGGGCAAAAGCGTGTGGATTTTTAGAATGAGATGAAGAGTGTTGGGGATTTTGAGAGAATTGGGGAGAGTATATAGTAGAGCTTGGAAATGCTATAAAGAGAAGATTTCATTACTGCAGTCTTATAGGTATAAGTGTAAGTAGATGACTAAAATGGAAGAAATGATTATTGGGTTTTTGTTGTCAATCTTTACTAATGGGATTATTACACTCGCTGATAGATATGATTCTGAGCAAAAAAAGAAATTTGAGGAATTAAGTAAGGAACTAAGAGAATCGAATTTTATCCCAAAAGCAATAGTTGATTCTCTTAAGAGTATTAGCGTAGAGTCCAAAGAAATAGACTCGCTAAAAATATTAGTCAGTGATGATGTTTTTTCAAAGAAGCTTGCAGATATTATATCAAATCAATCTCCCGAAAATGACACAATTAATCTTATTGTTTCTGAGATAAAGAAATATTGCAATATCCCAGAAAGTCAAATCCTAACGATAGAGCCTTTCATTAAAATTTTTGCAAATGAATTTTACAAGAAAGTATTGAGTAATCCCAAACTATCACCTTATTTGATAATCAAAAGAATTGAAGATTCAATAAAAATGTCTGAAAATGACCATCTAGAAATTAAGGAACGTATAGAAAGTCTTCACAAGAAATTTAACACAATAACTTCTCAGGTTCCAAAAGAAAATCCTACTACTTATACTGCTTCCGTTCAGTCATATGAAACTGAAAGACTTATAATAGCAGCTAATAAAATAAATAAAACCGATGAGTTGCCAAGAGTTACACATCTTCTGACAGGTCAATTAGAACGTGTTTTAGCTAAGCTTAATAGTCATTTTAAATCACGTGCCAATGAAGTAAAGGAAATACAGCGAAAAAGAGATTTTAAAAGGGCAATAGAACTGTATCAATCTCTACTTGAAGATGCAGATGAAACCATTGATAAAGACACAATTCTTGGAATTTACGCTGACTGTGCCCTCTGCAGTATAAACTTAGATGATCTTGAATCAGCCAGAATGTGGCTTCGCAAAGCAGAAGAAACAGAGACCATTGATAAAAGAATATTGGCAATATGGAGCTTATATTATTACGCGTTGGGTAATAAGACAAAAGCTCAAGAGTATGCAGATAAATCATTAGCTTTGGATAAATTTTATCATTTAGCGCTTATTATCAAAGCAGGCATAGAATTAGAATCAGGTACTAATGGAGAGAGAATACTCAATCAATATTTTCTTGACGAGAATGGAAATGTAAGAAGCGGGTTTAAACAAGACCGTATGCCAGTAATTTACCGAACCATTGGACAATGCTACATGAAAGATAAAAACTTTGATAAGGCAATCGAGTACTTTGAAAAATCAATAAACCTTGATCCATTGGATGATGGTTGTCTATCGTTGATTGGAACTGCTTATTTTAGAAAAACTATCGGTGAAAGCACACAAATTATTAGATTCCATGAACAACTATCACCAGAAAAACAAGAAATCATAAAAAAGGCTATTGGCTACTTTACTCAAGCCTTAGAATCTGCTGCAAGATATGGAAATATAAAGCATCACATACCAACACGAGTAAATCTTTCTTCGTGTTACATGCTTTTAGGGGACTATGATAAAGCCTATGATATTTCTGAAATATCGTTAGTTTCTGCAGGATATGAGGATTTATTAAAAAGCAAAGCTGCTGCTGCTTATTACAAAGGTCATTTTACAGAAGCGGCAGAATTATTATCAAATATTAAAAAATCCTCATGTCAAGATATTATTAATGAAGCCCTTTCGCTCCTACGGTCTGACAAAAAGCAAGAGGCTTTAGAGTTGATAGACAGTTCATTACATGAAAAGTCGTTCAATTCAGAAGACTTAGATTTGATTAGGCATCTCAGACTTGAAATATTGATTTCTGATAAAGACCAAGAAAATGCTCTCAGAGAATTAAAGAAACTGGAATACTCAACACTCCCTGTATGGCAAAAAGAAACCATATGGGGTGATTATTATGTCCTAGTAAATAACCATGAAAAAGCGGATGAATATTATAAAAAGGCGTTAGAACATTCTAATACAGCTATCCCTACTAAGATTTCCATCGCTGATTACTACTTTAGGAAGGAAGATTATAAGACGTGTTTTGATATCTGTTCTTCGATATCTATCGATGCGATAAAAAGTGACTTGGATATATTTAAGCGATTAATTCAAATGGCGATAATTTCATCTTTCCAAATTCCAAACTGCATTGAATGTCGTAAATATATTAACCATGGGAAGCGAAAGGAGATTGAAGACTTATATCTATATGAGATTTCAGCATCCATTTATTGGCAAAACGACGAACTCAAAAAGGCAAGAGATGAACTTATTATATTAGAAAAAAAGGATACTAATAGAAAACTCGAAGTGCTTAGTAATCTAGGGGTAGTATCTTATATGATGGGAGATTTTAAAGCAGCACAAGAATACCTTACTCAGGCAGAAAGGCTATCAGGATTTTATGACAATACGAAATTGGTTATAAATTGCATCATAGTTCATGTCGTTATTGGTAATAATGTCGAAGCAAAAAGAATATCCAACAAAGCACTCGAAGAAAAGTTTGAAGATAAAGAAGATGATATACATAAATTTGCACCTGTCTTTTATTTAAGAGAAAACAATACAGAGCTTTTTGCCCGATATGCAATTGAATTTAACAAAAAACATGGTGATACTGAATGGCTGTGGAAAAAGTATATTAAAAAGGATGAACAAGAACTAAGAGCAATATTTAGTGAAGCAATACGCAAATCAGAAGAAATTAAAAAGGGATATTTAAAATATCCTCTTCCGCTTGCACTGTTACCAGCATTATTAGGGAAAAGAGAAGTCATACATCTATGGAGATTTAATAGGGAATACAAGTACCCTATATTTTTAGAATCAGGCATCCCTCAAGAACTAGAGTCGGAAATAAAAACAATAAGCAAAAAGAGGTCTATTTTAGTTGATTACACAGCATTACTTACTTTGCAGGAAGCAGGCCCTGATTATTTGTGGATAATCCATAATAGTTTTGATGAGATATTTATTTATAGACCGATGTATTTGAGAATGCTAAATGAACTTATGTCGGAAGAACACGATGGGCTCCGCAGAATAATAAATTTCATCTCAGCATCTAATAAAGTGAAATTCATTAAACGAGTAACAAATAAGACGCTGAATATTCCAGATGAAAGCCTATCTCTTTTAATTCCCGGCGATTATTATGGGTTACTTCAAGTTGCACGAGAAAAAGAAATATGTTTATTGATAGGTGAAGCAAGGCTCAGAGGTATCGTGCGTAGCATTGGGATAGAGGCTTGTGGCATAAGGTCATTACTAGAACATGCTAAACATAAAAATATAATTGACAATCATAATTTGAACCAAGCAATTATTAACATGGCTACTAAAGATTGTCAATTTATCTCATTCAATAATGACACGTTAGAGTGGCTTTTTTCTCGTTATTCTTTAGAGAAAGTTAAGAGTAAATTCAAAAAATTGAGTGATCATATATTCTTGCCAGGTTCTGAGGTTGAAACTTTTACTAATGTATATTCTGAATTTATTCGAGAATTCATTGGTTCCATATTAGATAGTCAAATCATTAAATACTTCATAGAAAAAACTATTCTGGATATTAAGAAACTCACTTCAAGAGCATTGTGTTTCAATATGTTCCCATTTCTCAAACAGGATGGTGTATTAACGGATATGTATAAAATAAATCAGATTTGCTTAGGGTATATCTACCGTTTAGTATTACTTATATATTCATCTATGATAGATGAGCGATTAAAATCGGAATATATAGAGGTCGTTAAAAGAGAGTTTAATTTAGCTTACTGGTATAAATTAAAAATCCAAAACAAAAATGCTATTGGATTTATTTTTGAAGAGGTAAAAAAACAAATACAGGTGTTTGATACTAACAATTTAGCAAAGGATAGTAGCGCATTGTAAAAGATGATAACCTATGCAACTAACTCTACCAGTCATAGATAGCGACACAATAGACATAGGGTTAAAATATAATTTAAGGTTTTAGAAAGATTTAAAGTATATAGGAATATCAGATGTTAGAAGCAAATAAGATAGCTGCTAAAAAATTTAATATTGACACTCATTTAATTGAGAACAAAACAGACATGCAGAAGAACATTAAATAGGTGGTGATGGTCTTTGGGTATTTACAGATTAATAGAAGTAGTTGGATTCTTTTGTAAACTATGTATTTTTATCCAATAATCTTTTAGAAAGAGAGACGAAGGTTATGACTGTATGGTATAAAATACTCCAAAAAGATTGTCTTGAGTGGCTCCGTGAGAGTACTGAGAGCGATATTCATCTCACTTTTGTTGATCCTCCTTTTAATCAGGGAAAGGAGTATAGATACTTTAATGACACCCAACCAGAAGAACAATATTGGAACTGGCTTAAAGATGTATTATCACAGATTTATAAAATAACGGTTGAAGGTGGCGCAGTTTATTTTATGCAAAGGGAAAAGAATACAGAACAAGTGCTAAGAATACTTCGAGAGGCAGGGTGGATTTTTCAAAATTTAATTATATGGAAGAAAAAAACTTCTGCTATTCCATCTGAATTTAGATTTTCTAAGCAATACCAAATTATTGTCTTTGCTACCAGGGGAGAAAAGCCGAGAGTCTTCAATAAACTGCGGATAGATCTTCCTATCCCACCAGAGTATAAACATGAGAGAGTTAATGGAGTCTATCTCCCGGATGTATGGGATGATATTAGGGAGCTAACTTCCGGTTATTTCGCTGGAGATGAGGCAATAAGAGATACCAAAGGAAGCAGGGTACATACGCAACAATCTCCCGTAGCTCTTCTCTTAAGAATTATTTTAGCATCCACCCTGCCTGGCGATACTGTATTGGACCCTTTTGCTGGAACAGGGACTACTTTAGTGGTTGCTCACCAAATAGAGCGGAATTCCATAGGAATAGAAATAGACCCAGAGTATATCAAAATAATCGAGAACCGACTGAAATACCCTAGAACCGCTGATAATGTTTTGCAGTATTACAAACATTATAGATACACCCCTGATCTGGAAAAAATTTGGCCGGGGAATAAACCTATCATTGCCGAACAAAGGAGACTCTTGTAAATGTATGAATTCATCGATGCTGTGGAACTATTCGTTGGAATTGTAAATGGCTTGAGACAAAAACAGATTAATCTCAACTCACCATTAGACGAGATTGTGATAAAAACAAGCAAAACTAACCTTGCTTATGTGGATAATCGTAGGGATGCTAAAGAAAAATACAGTTTTGATCTCTGGGATAGGATTAAAAAGCAATTTAAGGATTCAATGGATTTCATAAATTGGATGGAGGCTCAGGGTATAGCTGAGCGAATTTTATACTCCAAGTCTGAACAGTTCCCTGATTTCTTATTCAAAGTTAGAAGACAAGAAAATAAATTGACTTGTGGTAGTTTGTTAGAATTAAAGGACTCTAAGGGTGGAAGTATAGCATCTTTCAACTCAACACTTCCAACCAAATATAAAAGTTTTGATGAAGTGGATATAATTAACGGAAACAACCTCGTATCAAGGATTACCTCTACTCTGGATGGAAAATTTGCATCTGATAGGAACTATCACACTTTTCAAAGGAGGAATTTTTATCTTATAAGGACCAATAAAGATAGTATTGATAGAGTAAAAATTTCCATAGTTGATGGTTCTTTTTTCGAAACTGTTCCTAAAGAGCATCTTATTTATCAGATGTTTTTGAATATTTTGCGAAACCATTTGGAGAAAAAAGACATCAAAATATCTTCAGAGATACTTAATGAGATTGAGAAATCTCTTTCCTATATTACAGACCAGACTATAATTGCCGCATCCCAAACCATAGAAAAGGCATCGGTGCGACCTCGCCTAAGAATTATGGCGGAGGTCCATACTGAAGGAAACCCGCACAGTAGTTTTTATCCAGAGATTTCAGAAAGAAGCGTTAATCTTATCACTCAAGTATCTGCTTACGAGAAAGAAATTGCAGAATTAATATCTAAAGAAGTCTCTAATGTAAAAATTTTCAGTATAAAGCATAAAAGGAATGGAGAACATCTAGTATTTCAGCTCAGATTTTAAAGAGATAGATAAAATTATAGAGGTATTGAAAACAGATGTTTATTAAGATACAAGGGATAAGATACAATTTTGAAATTGTTTCGGAAAATGGAGAGCAAAATGTTTGTTTTTATATAAAAGCGATATGCAACTCCACGGGAAGAACTTCTTGCGTAAACAACCTAAATACAATACTATTAGAATTTAATGTTAATCCGATAAGACCAGAGTTTGCTGATTCTATGTGGATAGTTTCAAAAAAGGAAGCAAATGTTTTTGTAAATACTGCAAAGAAATTTCTTTCAGACACACTTTTTATGAATTACCTTGAGAGAAGATTAGATGAAAATAGGTTAGAGGGTGGATGGGAGAATATCTCAGCGGTATGACGCTTTAGGAGGCAAATATCATGTGTCTTGCGACTTTTGAATTAGTAAGCGGTGAATATGGGCAGATCTTTGAAAAGGCATTTTATGCAAAGAGAGATAAAGATATCCATTGAAAAGGATTTTCATCATCCCAGTAGGGACTGTTGATTCAAGCATCGTGAGTGGTATTGCCAATGGCCTTAAAGAGAAATTTCGTTGCGAGATAGGGATTGACAAAGAAATACCTATCCCACTTGATGCTTATAACAATAAAAGAAGACAGTATCACTCCACAACTATTCTCGGCGAGCTTCGGTTTCTTAAGCTGAAAGATTTTGATCGCATACTCGGTGTAATCGATGTAGATCTCTTTGTCCCAGAACTCAACTTTGTCTTTGGAGAGGCAGATATATCCAGAGGAGTGGCTGTTATATCTCTCACAAGGCTAAGACAGGAATTCTATGGACTTCATCCAGATAACGGCATCTTTCAAATGAGGGCTATCAAAGAAGCCACCCATGAAATAGGGCATACATATGGCCTTGGTCATTGTCCAAATAAGAAGTGCATAATGCATTTCTCCAATAGCCTCAGGGATACGGATATCAAAGGGCCAGGATTCTGCGATATCTGTAGAAGTAATCTTGGTATTTAAAAAAGGATTTTATGTCTTGCACAGAGAGATTATAGAAAATAAATCTTCAACCTTAAACCTTGTTATGTTTCGAGACCTTCTCTCCTTTATTTCTATCATACCCTCTTTCAGATTCTTCTCTCCTATAACAATCTGATACGGAATCCCTATTAAATCAGCGTCTTTAAATTTTATTCCTGCCCTTTCGTCTCTATCATCCATCAAAACCTCGATGCCTTTTTCTGTTAAATCCTTATAAAGTTTCTCAGCCACCTCTACTGTTTTTATATCCTTCATATTTAAAGGCAATATCTCTACATCAAATGGAGCTATGCTTTTGTGCCAGATGATACCATCCCTGTCATTATTCTGTTCGACGGCAGCTGCTGCGATTCTTGCAGGTCCGATTCCATAACTACCCATGATAATCGGTTTTTCCTCTCCGTTTTCATCAAGATAGAATGCCTTCAGAGGCAAAGAGTATTTTGTGCCGAGCTTGAAGATATTTCCTATTTCGATAGCGAGCTCGATTCTTAGAGATGCGTTGCATTTCGGGCATGAATCGCCCTCCTTTGCAATATGTATGTCACGCCATTCAGCACTAAAATCTTTTCCTGGCCTTATCCCTTTTAGGTGATAATGTGGTTTATTCGCACCACTTACATAAACACCCTCTTTAAGGCATGTGTCAGCGATAATCCTGAGTTTATGATTCATAGGACCTATAAACCCTGCCTCTACACCAAGAATCTCTTTTATCTCTTCTTTTTGTGCTGGTCTATGGTTGCCGATAATCTTGTTAAACTTTTTTTCATGTAATTCCTGATCCCCTCTTACGAGGGCAAGCACAGGGCCATTATTGCTTATGACGAGTATGCTCTTTATAAAGTATTCGGGATCGAGTTTTAAAAAACTTGAGACTTCCTCAACTGTGCGTTTTTCAGGGGTATGAACCTCTTCATATTCCCAGTCTTGGAGGCTTATCTTTTTAGGATTCGAAAGGGCAAGTTCAATATTAGCAGCGTATCCGCATGAATCGCAGAGTACAACCTCATCTTCACCTGCAGGGCTTGGAGACATAAATTCGTGTGCTGTTGCACCACCCATCATTCCTGGGTCTGATTCCACTTGATAAAATTTCAATCCACATCTTTTGAATATTCTGTGGTATGCCTCTGCATGGAGCTGATAGCTCTTTTCAAGTCCCTCCTCATCTGCATCAAAGCTGTAGCTATCCTTCATCAAGAATTCTCTTGTTCTGATCACGCCACTTTTTGGTCTTGCTTCATCCCGAAGTTTTATCTGTGTCTGATACCATATCTGAGGAAGGTCTCTATATGAACGTATCTCTTTATGAGCGAGCCATGCCATTATCTCTTCATGGGTCATCCCAAGACACATATCCCTTCCGCTTCTGTCCTTCAGTCTGAACATCTCATCACCTATCTCATGCCATCTTCCTGTCTGCTGCCATATCTCTGCAGGATGGAGTACCGGTAGGGAAAGCTCCTGTCCTCCTATGGCATTCATTTCGTCACGAATAATACTGTTAATCTTATCTATAATCCGGAGACCGAGTGGAAGGTATATATAAATTCCAGCCACAAGCTGCCTTATCATACCACTCCTGAGCATTAATATATGGCTCACTGCCTCTGCATCTGAAGGCGCCTCTCTCAATGTTGAAATCAATAATTTTGAATATCGCAAATACTTAAACCTCCTTATAAAAATGCAAAAACCAAAAATCAAAAATCCCCCTACAACCCCCCTTTACTAAAGGGGGGCAGGAGGGATTAAGGAATTCCACTCCTGAACTTGTTTCAGGATTGATTTTTGAATTTTGAGTTTTGAATTTGTTTAGCAAGATGCCTCAGCTATTTTCTTTTTACTTTTATCTTTCACCAATGCCTCTGTCTCATTAACGATTACATCTGCAAGTTGATCTTCTTTCAATTTTTTAACTATCTTACCCTTTCTGAAGAGTATTCCTACACCTTTCCCTCCAGCAATCCCCACATCTGCCTCTCTTGCCTCTCCAGGACCATTCACTACACATCCCATAACAGCGACATCAAGTGGCTCAATGATATGAGATAATCTTTCTTCAACCTCTGATGCGAGTCTTATGACATCTATTTCGCACCTGCCACATGTAGGGCATGAAATAATATTAACACCCCTCTTTCGTATCCCAAGTGATTTGAGTATTTCGTATGCTACCTTCACCTCTTTTGCTGGCTCTGCTGTGAGTGACACCCTTATTGTATCCCCTATTCCCTCAGAGAGTAGAATACCGAGTCCAACAGACGATTTAATTGCGCCAGAGAACATTGTCCCTGCCTCAGATATACCGATATGAAGGGGATAATCATATCTTTCAGAGAAAAGCCTGTATGCATCAATGGTAGTCAAAACATCTGATGCCTTGAGTGAGACCTTTATATCGGTAAATGATAATGCTTCAAGTATTGCTATATGCCTTTCTGCACTTTCTACCAGAGCCTCAGGTGTAGGGTGTATATATTTCTTCAGCAGATCCTTCTCGAGGGAGCCAGCGTTAACACCTATTCTTATCGGTATTTCTCTGTCCTTTGATGCTCTGACCACTTCTTCAACCTTCCACCTTGCACCGATATTGCCAGGATTTATCCTCAGTCCATCCACACCGTTTTTTATCGCCCGTAATGCCAGCTTGTGGCTGAAATGAATGTCAGCGACCAGAGGTATAAGTATATTCTTTTTTATATCGCGTAGTGCATCAGCAGCACCCTCGTTAAGAATAGCAACCCTCACGACTTCACATCCAGCCTTTTCAAGATTTTTAATCTGTGCTATTGTGGCAGTTACATCACGTGTGTCAGTATTGGTCATAGACTGGACAATTATCGGGCCTCCACTGCCTATAAAGATATTTCCAATTTTTATCTGTCTTGTCTTTTTTCGAAGTATCATAAGTACACCCCCCAAAAATCACAAGGTTTTTGAAGGATCCTTTAATGAGGGATTTTTCGACACCTTTGAGTTTGGGGATTCACCATTTTTGAGTGATCTTAATGCGCGGAATTTCTCTACTGCCAGATTGTGTTCCCTCTCTGTCATTGAAAAATAATGAGTCCCATCATTCTTTGAAACAAAAAAGAGGTATTTTACATCTTCCGGATTAAGTGCTGCCTTGATAGACTTAAGTCCGGGATTTGAAATTGGGCCGGGGGGGAGACCCTTAATCCTGTATGTATTATATGGTGATGAATTATTCAGGTCTTTTTTAGTTATTTTCTTGTTGTTATCCTTTCCGTAAACCGCTGTTGGGTCAGCCTGAAGCTTCATTCTCTTTTTTAATCTGTTATGATACACCGCAGAGATCAGAGCCCTCTCACCATCCACGCTTGCCTCCATCTCAATGATTGATGCCAGTGTAATAACCTCATTCACTGTAAAGCCAATTTCCGATGCATGCTCAGCAAGATCCTCATCAAATACCTCAAAGAACCGATTAACCATCCTGCCTGTAATCTCTTTGAGAGAGATACCCTTAGGGAAAAGGTATTTGTCAGGGAAGAGATACCCTTCAAGGCTTGGTGCCTCAATACCAAAAGAATCTACAAATTTACTGTCATGTGTTAGACTTATGAAATCATCGTATTTAGCAAGACCCTTCCTTTCAAGTATCCTGCCTATATCAAATAATGTTGAACCTTCAGGGACAATAATTTCAAAGACGATAATCTTTCCTTTTTTAATGATATCAAATACATTCAGCAGATTCATATTGACATTGAGGCTATAATAACCTGCCCTTACACTCCTTGTTATTTCAGTCACCCTTCCGAGAATATTGAAGGCGGTAGAGCTTCTTATGAAGCCTTCCTGTTTGAGTTTCTCAGCGATCTGACTGAATGTCATACCCTCTGTCACTACAAATTCTCTCCACTCCCCTTTAGAGGAAGGAGGGGAGAGGAAGATGCTATAAATGGAAAGAATGAACAGGAAGGCTATTGATATAACAAATATAACAATAGGTAACCTTTTCACACCTGAGAGATTACTCCATAGGGTAGTCATTACTTTTCACCTCTGAGACTCAAGCGCCTTTCTATCCAGATAACCCTGAAGTATAATTGCAGCCGCAAGTCTGTCTCTAACAACTCTGCGTTTCTTCCTGCTCATATCGGCCTCAAGAAGTCTCTTTTCTGCAAAGACTGTGCTTAATCGCTCATCCCAGAGTATAACAGGCGCCCTCACAACTCTCTTGAGCCCTTCAACAAATGTAATTACCTTCTTTGCCTGTATACCCAATGTTCCATTCAGGTTGTGCGGAAGTCCAACCACTATCTCCTCAACACCATACTCCTCAATAATGTCTTTGATTTTTGCCATATCAACTCTATCATCCTTGCGGTGTATTGTGGTAAGCCCCTGTGCGGTCCATCCCATTTCATCACTCACAGCAACACCGATAGTCTTATCCCCGACATCAAGTCCGATAATCCTCATAACGAATCCCAAAATCACAACCTTCCTGACCTCAGTATGGCAATTATGAGCCATAGACCAAAGACAAATGCTATCAGGAAGCCTATGACACCGAGTGCAGGATAACCAAACAGGAATTTCTCACCTCCTGCATGTATAACTATTGAAGAGGCTATGATTATTGCGGCAACTATCAGGCTGAATGCTATCCTGTTCGTTGAACGGTCCAGATCCCTTGTAAACTTATCAAAACCGATGTGACTGAGTCTTAGCTGGAGGTCATCTTTGATGGCTTTTCTCAGAATGACCCTCATCTGTTTTGGTAGAGAGACCATGAAATCTGTAAAGTCACGAATATCTTTTCGGCTCCTCTTGTAGACCCAGACAGGACTGATCCTTTTTCTCAAGAGTCTTAAGGCATATGGTTCTGCAACGGAGAGAAAGTCAAAATCAGGATCGAGCCTTCTGCCCAATCCTTCAATTGTAAGCAATGCCTTATTCATAAAGAGTAGATCAGAAGGGATTCTCAGACGGTGCTTTAGTGCCAATGAGGTTATTGTATCAATATATTCCGTAACATTGATCTGTTTCAGTGTCTTGCCATATAAAGGTTCGAGGAAATCCACGAGGTCAACTTTGAATTCATTTCTGAATGTCTCAATGTCAACATCCTCGGAAACATATCCCAACCTGATGTACTGCTCGACAAGTCTGTCAAAATCTCTATTCACAATTGCAATAAATGTGTCTGCAACACCTTCCCTGTATTCATCTGTAAGCCTTCCAACAATACCAAAATCCATCAAGCCAAGTCTCCCGTCACTGAGAACAAAGATATTACCAGGATGAGGATCGGCATGGAAAAAACCATCTTCGAGTATCTGTTTAAGATATGCCTCAGCACCCCTTCTTGCAATCTCTCTGCAGTCAAAACCCTCTTCTTTTAACTTATTAAACTCGTCAATCCTGATCCCTTCGAGCCTCTCCATCGTCAGGACCCTCTTGGTAGTGTATTCGTAATAGACACCCGGGATGTACAGGAAATCACTATCACGGAGATTTAACTGAAATCTTGTGGCATTATCGGCTTCTTTAAGAAAATCCATTTCCTTTCTTATACTCCTTGAGAATTCGTCAACAATTCCAACAGGGTTGAAGAAACGACTTTCAGGGATGTATCTCAGCATGAGGTTTGCTACCCTATAGAGTATGTTGATATCGGTCTCTATAACATCTTCTATATCGGGTCGCTGTACCTTAACTATTACAGGAGGTCCATCTTTAAGTTCAGCACGATGGACCTGTGCGATGGATGCAGCAGCCACAGGTGTCTCTTCAAATTTTGCAAATAGGATATCTAAGGGTTTCTTTAACTCGGTCTCTACTATCCTCTTTGCCTCGTTAAATGGAAAAGGTGGAACCATATCCTGAAGTTTCTTGAACTCGTTGGCAAAGGTCTCTGTCACTAAATCGGGTCTGACACTTAGGAGCTGCCCCAACTTTATAAATGTAGGGCCGAGTTCTTCAAATGCAAGGCGTGTTCTCTCGGCGAGAACCATCTTTTCGAGATAGACACCATAAAAGCCAAAACTTCTCAGCCGCTTTGAGATAGGGATGTATTTGTCAAGGTTTATCTGCTCAAGAAACCTTCCAAGACCATGTTTAATTAAAACTATAGCAATCTGTCGAAGCCTGCTGACATTCTTATAGGTTCTTCTGAGTTTTAGTATATTAAATAGCATTAGCAATCAGTTTATTCTTCTGTACCGCCTCCCTTTTCAATTTTCTTTACTCTTGCAGAAAGAGACTGAACCTTTTTGTCGATTCTCTCTATTTCATCCCTTGTTGGCAGATGCATTACCTCCAATGTTTTGGCAACAAGTTCTGAAAGGGACTTGTTAATCTCTTTTCTCGTATCTTCTGCCTTATCCATCCACTCCCTGAGGAGTTTTGCACCCTGTATCTCGCTGAGTTCACCCTTTTTAACAAGTTCATCTATAAACTCTTTTACCCTTTCCTGCACACCAAACCCTGCCATCAATGCCTTTCTTACGATATTAAATAGAATCATCTTACACCTCCCATAACCTTTGAATTTTAATTCCCCTTGCTCATTTTTTCAACGATGGAATAGACACTCTCTAACGCCTCGTTTACTTTCTCTATAGACCTCCCTCCTCCCTGAGCGATCTCAGCCCGCCCTCCACCTGTTCCTTCTGTTATTGCGGCTATCTCTTTGATTATCTCACCTGCATTAAACCTATCCGAAAGATCTTTCGTAACCATAGCTATCCATGAAACCATGTTATCTGTGCGTGACCCTATTACCAGAATACCGGATTTCAATCGTTCCCGTAAAGAATCTCCCAATGACCTCATATCCGCCACCTTGAGGTTATCTACTCTCACTGCGAGCACCTTAACCCCGCATACCTCCCTATATTTTTTTGACATCTCTGCAGCCTGTATGGACGAGAATTTCTCCTTAAGGGTTTCTACCTCACGCTGTAGTTCTTTGTTGGTTGAAAGGAGTTTTTCGACCTTGGCATAGACCTTCAAATCCGTTGTCTTTAATGCCTTAGCGATCTCCATCAATTCTCGCTCCTCTTCTTTGAATGCATTATAGGCTGATTCACCTGTTAGTGCTTCTATCCTCCTTACACCTGCAGATATACCCCCTTCATGAATTATCTTGAATATACCTATTTCTCCCGTATGGCTAATATGCGTGCCACCGCAGAGTTCCTTGCTAAATGTATCGATTCCCACAACCCTCACGACATCACCGTATTTTTCACCAAAAAGGGCTATGGCACCAGTAGATATAGCATCCTCTATAGTCATCACCTCTGTGGTCACAGGTATGTCCTCTCTCACCTTTCTATTCACAAGATCCTCGATTTTATCAAGTTCAGTGATATTGAGTGGGTTAAAGTGTGTAAAGTCGAATCTGAGTCTTTCTGGTGACACGAGGGAGCCAGCCTGTTTTATATGATCACCGAGGATTTCTCTCAATGCCGTATGTAAAAGATGTGTGGCTGTATGGTTCCGTGCGGTTGCCTCCCTGTGCTCTGTTGATACCAGCGTATGCACTTTTTCTCCATATCTAATTTCACCACTCAGTACCCTTGCCTTATGAATATAAAGCTCATTTAATGGCTTTATTGTATCATGTATCTTGATCAAACAGTGATCCGTTGAGAGGTATCCGCGATCACCAACCTGTCCTCCAGATTCAGCGTAAAAAGGTGTTTTATCGAGAACTATCTCTATTTCATCAGCCTCAACCGCCGAATCAATTGTTGAGTCTCCTTTGATAATTGCTACTATTTTTGATTCTACCTCAGTTGTCTCATAGCCAACAAATATACTTTTGTGGCTTATTGATTTATATATCTCTTTTACATCTGTCCCTGGAAGAATTACCCATGAAGCCTTTGCCCTTCTTCTCTGCTCCTCCATAGCCTCTTTAAATCCTTCTTCGTCTATCTTAAAGCCGTGCTCTGATGCAATCTCTGATGCTAAATCAACAGGGAAACCAAATGTATCATAGAGTTTAAAGATGTCCCTTCCTGATATCTCTTTTAAGCCTTTTGCCTCTGTCTCAGCCATAACCTCTGTCAGAAGTAAAAGCCCACCATTTAATGTTCCCATAAATCTCTCTTCTTCTATCTTTGTAATCTTCTCTATATACGCTGTTGACTGCAGAAGTCCAGGATAAGCAGATCTCATACAATCAACAACAGAGCCTATCAATTTGTATAAAAATGGTTCTTTCATACCAATAATCTTAGCATGCCTTGAAGCCCTTCTGATTATACGCCTTAATACATAACCCCTTCCTTCGTTGGATGGGACTACTCCCTCTGAGATAAGTAATGTTATAGCCCTTATGTGATCGGCAATAACATTTATAGAGGTATCTGTCTCCTTCCCCTTCCCGTATTCTACACCTGTAATATTAGTTATATCGCTGATAATTGGACTGAAAAGGTCGCTGTGAAAATTACTCGATTTCCCCTGTACTACAGAAGCCAGCCTTTCAAGCCCCATTCCTGTATCTATACTCGGTGCCGGAAGTGGTGTAAGATTCCCCGCTGAATCTCTGTTAAACTGCATAAAGACAAGATTCCATATCTCAAGATACCTGTCACAGTCACAGCCAACACCACATGTCTTCTTACCGCACCCTACATCTTCACCCTGATCGATGATTATCTCTGAACATGGACCGCATGGTCCTGTATCTCCCATCTGCCAGAAGTTATCTGATTCACTAAGCCTGACTATCCTCTCTTCAGGTAAGCCTATTTTTTGACACCAGATTTCAAATGAATCGTTGTCATCTTTGAATATAGAGACCCAGAGCCTCTCAGTCGGGAGATTTGCTACATCTATAAGAAACTCCCATGCAAACTCTATGGCTAACTCTTTAAAATAATCGCCAAAAGAAAAATTCCCGAGCATCTCAAAGAATGTGTGATGTCTTGTAGTTCTGCCTACATTTTCAAGGTCATTATGTTTGCCACCTGCCCTGAGACATTTCTGTATGCTGACCGCCCTCTTATAGTCCCTTTCCTCTTCACCAAGAAAGACAGATTTAAACTGCACCATACCTGCATTTGTAAAAAGCAGTGTAGGGTCATTCATCGGGATAAGAGGAGAACTCGGAACAACCCTGTGTTCCTTCTTCTCAAAGTAGTTAAGAAATAGATGTCTCAATTCATCTGAACTAAACATGATCCTGATTCAATCCTTATTTTTACTCTGTTGTCCAGAATGTTAACTTGCCATCCTCGAAAAAGAGATGGGTCTTTTCTATGCCAGCCTTTGCCTTATATATCCAGTGTTCTCGGTGTTTGCCTTCTACATAACTGCTCATTGACTTTGATGGAGGACCCCATGCATACCTTACCTGTGAGGTTGTCATACCCATCAATACCTCACCTTTTTTTATAGATTCCTGAATATTGGTAGGAAAGTCTTTTATTTCATAATCCGTATATCTTACTGCCTCAGCGCAACCAAAAAGCAAGAATATCAATCCTGCAACTAATATCTTTTTCCCCATAGCCATTCCTCCTCATGTAAATAACTTATTTAAAGTCCTGTGTATAATATCGAAAGAGTATCCTCTTCTCCTCAGATAATCTGCAACCCTCCTTTTGGTTATGTCGGGGGGAGTATTTGTAAGTATTCGCATTCGCTTCTGGGCAAGGGTCATTGCATTTTCCTCTTCGACATCCTCACGGTAAAATTCCCTTATAACCTCCATTCCCAGTTCTCTATCTATTCCCCTTTTTATCAGTTCTGTCCAGATACATTCTTTCCCTGCAAGTCTTCTCTGACATAATGATACCATACTTCTTGCAAGGTTTTCATCATTGATGAGCCCAAGTTCCTGTAGTCTTGCCATTATAGTCTCTACTACATCATCAGGAAATCCCTTCTTCGTGAGCCTTGAGAAAAGTTCTTTCCTGCTTCTATCCCTGTAGGATAATAACCGAAGTGCCACAGCCATTGCCTTCTCTGCGCCTGTATTTTTTATTTCATCAGACCTCCCATGTAGCATCGGCTGTTGATATTATACCTTTCGCCCTGAGGGCAAAGTCGTCCGGATTTGTGCTCTGTCTGAGGGCCTCTTCGTATGTGATAAGATTATCCTGATAAAGTTTAAGAAGTGCCTGATCGAATGTCTGCATCCCGTATTGTGATGTGCCTGCCGCAATTACATCATGTATCAGTTTTGTCTTGTCGGGGTCAATAATATACTCCTTCGCTGTAGATGTAACGACAAGAACCTCTACTGCGGGGATTCTTCCTTTACCGTCAGCCTGTGAAACGAGTCTCATAGAGATTACACCTTTAAGCACAGATGCAAGCTGAATTCTTACCTGTTTTTGCTGGAATGGAGGGAATACCGCAATTATCCTGTTTATAGTCTCTGTTGCATCGGTTGTATGAAGTGTACTTAAAACCAGATGCCCTGTCTCAGCAGCTACGAGTGCAGTCTGTATCGTCTCAAAATCTCTCATCTCACCAACAAGGATTACATCAGGATCCTGTCTGAGTGCAGACCTCAATGCAACACTGAAGGACCCTGTATCAGGTCCAACCTCTCTCTGATTAACGATACTCTTCTTATCTCTGTGAAGGAATTCTATAGGGTCTTCTATAGTTATTATGTGGTCTTCTCTGTTTGTATTGATATAATCGATCATGGCTGCGAGCGTGGTGGATTTTCCACTGCCTGTTGTCCCTGTTACAAGAATAAGCCCTCTTGTCTCCATTGCAAGTTTTTCTATAACCTGAGGCAGGTTTGACTGCTGGATTGTCGGAACATCTACAGGTATGGTTCTCAGCACTATACTGATGGTGCCTCTTTGTTGAAATATGTTTACCCTGAACCTTCCAAGCCCCGAGACACTGTAGGCAAGATCTATTTCATGTTTTTCCTTCAATCTCTGTTTATGAATGTCACCCATTATGCTATCAGCAAGGGATGCCAGTTCATCAATAGAGCATTTTCCAAATCCTGTTAGAGGTTTAAGGCGACCATTAATCCTTAATATAGGGCTATTCTCTACCTTTAAATGGATGTCTGATGCCTTTTGTCTCAATGCCTCTGCAAGTAACTCTTCTATCTTCATGCCTTATCCACTCTGGTGCCATGGGCAGAGGTGGAGCGTATCTTAGTTTCTATTTCTGATACTACTTGAGGATTGTTCTTTAAAAATTCCTTTGCATTTTCCCTGCCCTGACCGATACGATTGCCACTATAAGAATACCATGCACCACTCTTTTCAATAATACCCTTCTCTACACCTATATCTACCATCTCACCAATCCTGGAGATTCCTTCATTAAACATTATATCAAATTCTGCGTGTTTAAATGGTGGTGCTACCTTGTTTTTCACAACCTTAACCTTTACCCTGCTCCCAATAACATCCTGCCCATCTTTTATCGAATCAATTCTTCTTATATCAAGTCTGACCGAAGAGTAGAATTTAAGAGCAGTGCCACCTGTGGTTGTCTCTGGACTACCAAATATGACACCAATCTTCATTCTCATCTGGTTTACGAATATCACAGTAGTCTGTGATTTGGAGATTGTGGCTGTAAGTTTTCTCAGCGCCTGTGACATAAGCCTTGCCTGAAGTCCTGGTAGAGAATCCCCCATATCACCTTCGAGTTCTGCCTTTGGCACCAGTGCTGCAACAGAATCTATCACCACAACATCAACTGCCCCACTTCTGACAAGGGCATCCGTTACCTCAAGTGCCTGCTCTCCGGTATCAGGTTGTGATATTAAAAGGTCATCAGTTCTGACACCAAGTTTTCTTGCATAAGATATATCGAGTGCGTGCTCTGCATCTATGAATGCAGCGATACCTCCTGCCCTTTGAGCCTCGGCAATCGTATGTAGTGCAAGTGTGGTCTTTCCAGATGCCTCTGGACCAAATATCTCTATCACCCTACCTCTTGGAAGACCACCGACACCAAGGGCAAGATCAAGTCCTATAGAACCAGTGGGTATCGCTGGAACATCTGAGAGAACCTCATCTGAACCGAGCCTCATAATTGCACCCTTACCAAATTGCCTCTCTATCTGTGTTACTGCCAATTCCAATGCCTTAAGTCTACTGTCTTTCTCTACCATGACTCTCCTCCTATCGTTAACCGTTTACCTTACAACTATGAACCATGATGTCCAATTGATATCCTTGCTAATGTCGTATACATGGCACCTTCGGGCTTAAGGTCGCTTTTTATCAGGCTGACCTCTTTTGCCTCAAAGGTACCTACCTCTGACTTTTCAAACTCATCCATTGCCTCACTCAATAAACCCGCATCTCGATAAGGCAACTTTATCCGTCCAATGGTAAGATGCGGTGTAAATCTCTCTCTCTTCTCCTTTTTTGAGCAGAAATCTTTTATTACAAAATCGATCTTTCCCTGCAGCTGTTGAAGAGTACCTGAGGCATCCTCTATTCCTATCCATATGATTCTTGGTCTCTTTATATCAGGGAATACACCCATATCTTTCACCTTCAGGATAAATGGTAAAAAACCATTACATACATTTTTTAACCTCGCCTCTATTTTTGATATATCTGTTTCTTTTATATCACCAAGAAATTTAAGCGTTAGATGAATCCCATCTGTCTTTACCCATCTGATATTTGCACCTATTTTTCTGAGGTTTTTTTGAATCTCGACGATAGTATCCTTTACATCCTGTGGTATCTCTATGGCGATAAATGAGCGGATTAAATCCATTCAGTACCCTTGAACAATTCTTGCAATCTGCAATATCAGATTAGTATATACCGCTGCCAGAAAGTCATCCACCATAATTCCAAAACCACCACTAAATTTTCGCTCTATCAACCTTATGGGATAAGGTTTAAGTATATCTATCAATCTGAATATGATGAATCCACCCGCGATATATTTAAATTCTGCAGGAAGAAGAAACATCGAGTAAAGATAACCGACAACTTCATCAATAACTATCTTAGGGCTATCTCTTATCCCTAACAGTTTCTCTGCCTTATTTGAGACATAAATGCCAGCAAAAAAAAGTGACAATGCTATGGAGAGATAGACTGCAGGAGATTCATCCTTAATCACCCAGTAAAGGACTACCCCAACAAGACTCCCTACCGTTCCTGGGGCAATAGGGGAGTAACCTGCATATCCCCCAGTAGCAATGAATATATATATCCGTCCTGCCAAATTTATAAACAATTTATCCTATTAACCACTATGTTGTCAATAAATTAAAATAAACCTAAAATAAACCTATCTCTTTGAGTCCAAAAAATTTAATTTTTGAGATTTCTGTTTATGTGGATTTTTCGGAGGACTGGCCTGAGAGAGAATTTATAGGTGCCCAAGGATGTATTCCGCATCCTCTATGAGCATCTCTGCACACTCTGGCTTTATATGAACGGTAGTCTGTACCTTTACCTCATTTATAAAGGCATTAAGTTGATTCGATGCGGTCTTCTTCTCTCCTCTGTTTAGTGCACTCTCTGCTGCATCAAGCTTTGCAAGAAGGCTCTGCATTATTCCTTTGTTCGTTATCCATCCAACCTTATATGATGTCTCAACATCTATCTTTGTGCTGTTTATCGTAGCAGTTCTAATAACCCCAAGTGGCTGTCCAGGGGTTTTATTAAATGTTAGCTCAAGGTTTGAGCTGCTACCATAATCAGAAACGCCTTTCAACCTTATTCTTTCCCTTTTAAGAGTATCGGTCTGTGGGTCACACTGGCTAAAAAATACAGTAAGACGATAAATTCCCAACTTCATCCCTATAACCTGAACTTTATAGATGCCATCCAGAGCGTAGCCTGGATTGATACCAAACTCAATACTTGTCTTTTCAGGAGGTTTACCAGTCTCATCATCGCCATGACTTATATCACTGTAAGCTGCCTTTGGATCCTCATCAAAACCCCGATCTAAGATGGGATCATAACCTGTTCTCCTGCCCTGTGGGTCTGTAATAATGAAATGGACATGACCACCTGTATTTATCTGCATACTACCACAGGGCTCCACCCCATAGACATTCTCACCCTCATAGAGACCAAAAACTATAAAGATAAAGAATAAAATAGATACAATCCTTCTCATTTTCTCTCCTTATATATCCTTATCGCATATATCTTGTTTCCATAATCTGATAGGGTTGTTGTTACATAAGGACCAGATTTAGCAGGGTCTTTAATTATATATCTGTCAGCTTGCCTCTCTGTAACCAGAACCCAATGCCCACTCCTCTTCCCTTCTTCATTTATACGCGCCACAAGAACAATTACGGGGATACATTTATCTAAATAATTATCAAGGACCGAAAGCGACAATGGTTTATCCTCTTTAAAATTATATTTATAAGTTCCAATAAATTTGGTAAATCGTAACTTGGTTGTATACTTATCTATAGCATCCCAACTTATATCACCATCATCCGTAAATCCTTTATTATCATTTAACCATGTATTCAAATTCTCAGGATTTACATCTTCTCCTTCAGGTGTCTTGGCCCCATATCCACTAAGGAGCATCGCAACTGATGTTAAGGCACAACCTCTCTGTCCTATAGTTTTCCTTGTGTCATCTTCCCAAAAAGCCTCGTCTAATTGCTTAAAACGCCAAGGCCAAGCTCCCTGACTCATATCATGAATCTTTGCTGTTAATGGGGTGCATGGGACAACAGGACACCACCAGGGCGCACTACCTATCCCTTCAAAATCTTAAAATCTGTGCAGCCTATTGTTACCAAAGTGCAGTCCGTAATCGGCACATTACCACATTCATAGGCACACACATCCTCCGCCTCCGATGTAGATGCTAAAATTAAAATAAAAACTATCAGCAACAGAGAAACCTTTATGTAATTATACCGCATTTAATTTAGCTCCAGTATTTTATCTTTAAAAGCAGGCAAGAAAGATGCCAAGAGGATGGGATTGTCTACCTTGTTGGATAACTATTTGTTTTTAAAGAGGTTTTAAAAGGATAGTCCGATACGATAATGATAGGAAGATAGGAGAATACCTTAAGGTTTTGCACAAGATTTTGGATTTCTGCACAAGATATTGTGCAATTTGAAGTTCTCCTGAGCCAAAAGCATGTCCTGAGCATTGCGAAGGATTGAGACCCTTCGTTACACTAAGGGTGACAGATAGTGAACCGTCGGGCAGGCTTTAGCTTTGTAGGTAGAGTTTGACAGGATTTGAAACAACAACTGAGATACTTGAATAACTGCATGAAAAGGTATATGATTTTGCATTAATGCGAATAAAGAGATTTCACAAATGGCCTGAGACTATTGAAGATGCTATTGCTATACAGAACACCCTCAGGGAAAAGGTTAGAACCGAAATAAGCGAGGTAACACTGGAGAATTTAAGATTGGTTGCGGGTGCAGATGTTTCTTCTTCAAAGAAGGATGATAATATCTATGCAGGAGTTATCCTTTTTTCCTATCCCTCACTCAGTATCATTGAAGAGAGTGTTATCTCAGGAAAGACAAGGTTTCCCTATATACCTGGTTTATTGAGCTTCAGGGAAGGACCGGTTCTAATAGATGCCTTTAAGGGACTCACGAGAATGCCAGAACTTGCTATATTTGATGGACAGGGCATCGCACACCCCGCAGGTTTAGGTCTTGCCACTCACCTTGGCCTTATGCTTGATATACCGAGTATAGGATGTGCAAAGAATCGTCTTATCGGAGAATATAAAGACCCCTCACCCCGACAGGGGAGTTTCTCGCCATTGATATATAAGGGTATTGAAGTAGGTGCAGTCCTCAGGACAAAGGACCATGTCAGACCTGTATTTGTTTCTCCAGGGCATAAAATGGATATAAGGGAGTCGGTAAGGATAGTGCTTGCCTTATCCAAGGGATACAGGCTACCTGAGGTTATAAGACAGTCACACATATTGGTAAATAGATTAAGGAGTGAGGAGTAAGGTCGATGACTCGTAGAAAAGATAGGGGTGTGCATCAGAAATTAATGACTATTTATAAAAAACTCTTTTCCCGTTTTGGTCCCCAGCACTGGTGGCCAGGTGATATCCCATTTGAGGTAGCTATCGGAGCAATACTAACACAAAATACCGCATGGGGCAATGTGGTAAAGGCTATTAATAACCTCAAAAGAGAGAAACTCCTTGATCCTGTTCGGCTTTACCACATCTCAGAAAAGAGGCTTGCACATCTTATCAAGCCATCCGGCTATTTTAATATCAAGAGTAAGCGACTTAAATCATTCATAGACATGTTTTATAACGATTACCATGCTGACATTGGAAGGATGATTTCGGATTCCCCTGACGACCTCAGGGAAAGACTTTTATCTGTGAAAGGGATAGGTTCTGAGACCGCTGATTCTATACTGCTTTATGCATGTGGCTATCCTGTATTTGTAGTGGATGCATACACAAAGAGGATACTCACAAGGCACGGTATAATACCAGAAGAATATGATTATGATGATATACAGGGAATCTTCCACAGTTCATTACCAAGGGATGCCTCACTTTTCAATGAGTATCACGCCCTGATTGTAAGGGTGGGGAAGGAATACTGCAGAAGAATCCCTCGCTGTGAAGGATGCCCGTTAAAAGAGTTATGAGTCCATAGTTCAGAGTTCGGAGAGTTAAAGATACAAAAAATGATGAAGATTCCATCGATCAAGGAACTGATTAAAGGATACAGGGAGCGCATCTTAAAGGAGGTTCTTGAGGTAAAAGGCCTCATGCGTCTCCTTATGAAGGTCAGAAATAACCGTGGAAGATGGAGCCGAGATGAAATAAAGGAAGTAATCATCTCAAGGAGATATCAAAGATGGTTCCTGCCCTGTTTGTATTCCTTCTCCCAGGTGGTTCAATTCTTTTACCAATTCTTGCCGCTATACTCGATAGAAGAAAGACAAAAAGGACTCCAAAAAACACTTGACAAACACAATATATTGTGGTTATATAATTCTGTGTATACTATATATACTATATATGCAAATCTACTATTATAAGGTCTACGACCTGTAGGGAGGACAGACATGGAGACAATAACAAAGAGTTCGGAGTTCGGGGTTCAGAGTTCGGATTTAAATGGTTTAACCTTTTCACCGAATGCGATAAAGGTTCTCAAAAAGAGGTATCTTAAAAGGGACGAAGAGGGTAATGTAGTTGAGACACCAGAGGAGATGTTCAGAAGGGTAGCATTAACTGTTGCCTCAGCAGACGAACTTTACGGTAAATCGCTGGTGGAAGTCAATAATACTGCTGAGGAGTTTTACAGAATGACGACTGAACTTGAGTTTTTACCAAATAGCCCTACTATGATGAATGCCGGAAGAGAACTGGGACAGCTCTCAGCCTGTTTTGTCCTCCCGGTGGATGATTCCATAGAGAGTATCTTTGAGGCAATAAAGAATACCGCACTTATACATAAGAGTGGTGGTGGAACGGGTTTTTCGTTCTCGAGGATAAGACCGAAGAACGATGTGGTCAAGACAACAAAAGGTATTTCAAGCGGTCCTGTCTCCTTTATGACGGTATTTGACTCTGCAACAGAGGCTATTAAACAGGGTGGCACAAGAAGGGGAGCAAATATGGGGATACTCAGGGTGGATCATCCAGATATACTCGAATTTATTACATGCAAAGGTGATGATTCCTGTCTTAATAATTTTAATATCTCCGTTGCATTAACAGAGGAGTTCATGCAGGCTATGATGAAAGATGAGACTTATAATCTAATCAACCCACACTCGGAGAAAGTGACAAACACACTCAGGGCAGTCGAAGTCTTTGAACTTATAGTAACTCATGCATGGAAGAATGGAGACCCTGGCATAATATTTCTCGATAGGATAAACAGAGATAACCCTACCCCCCATATTGGAGAGATAGAAAGCACAAATCCCTGTGGGGAACAGCCACTTTTACCTTATGAATCATGTAATCTTGGATCAATAAATCTTGCGAAGATGGTAAAACCAGTTCGGAGTTCGGAGACTTCGTCGAGCTCAGTCGAGACGTTCAGAGTTCAGTCCCTGCTTTCGCAGGGATATGAGGTGGACTGGGAAAAACTTAAAGACACCGTTTGGAAAGCTGTTCATTTTCTTGACAATGTGATAGATATCAACAGGTACCCCATACAGAAAATAGAGGAGATGACAAAAGGAAACAGGAAGATAGGACTCGGAATTATGGGATGGGCAGATATGCTGATTGATCTTGGCATACCATATAACTCTGAAGATGCAATAGCCCTTGCAGAAAAGATAATGGAATTCATACATCAGGAAGGCAAGAAGGCATCTGCCAGACTTGCAGAAGATAGGGGGGTGTTTCCGAACTATAAGGGAGGCATATACGAGAAGGCTGGAATTTTACAGAGAAACGCTACTATTACTACTATTGCACCTACAGGGACACTCAGCATCATTGCAAATTGCTCAAGCGGTATAGAACCAATCTTTGCCATATCATTCACCAAGAATGTCCTCGATGGGAATAAACTTATAGAGGTAAATGAGAGGTTTGAGAGGGTTGCAAATGAAGAAGGGTTTTACAGCGAGGCTTTGATGGAGGCGATCTCAGAAAAGGGTTCAGCCGCAGAAATAAAAGAGGTGCCAGTACATATTCAGAAAAGATTCGTAACAGCACACGATGTTACTCCTGAATGGCATATCAGGATGCAGGCAGCATTTCAGAGATATACCGATAACGCAGTCTCTAAGACAGTAAACTTCCCTCATGATGCTACTCCTCAGGATGTAAAGAAGGTCTATATGATGGCATATAAATTGGGATGTAAAGGTGTAACAATATATAGGGATGGAAGCAGGGAGCAACAAGTTCTCACAAAGGGTAATGGAGAATCGGGGGGCGAGAGCCGAAAGTCGATGGTTGATAGTGAAGTTAAGAGTTCAGAGACTTCGTCGATGGTTCGACAGGCTCACCATGCTCGCAAAACTGGACACCCTGAGCATGTCGAAGGGTCAGTCGAGACGTTGGGAGTTCGGATTGTTCCAAGGGAACGACCTGAAATAATTACAGGAATAACTATAAAGATGCAGACAGGATGTGGTCCCCTTTATATAACAATAAACAAAGATGCCTTTGGACTCCCATTTGAGGTCTTCTGTTCTATGGGGAAGA
>JBFLZU010000116.1:0-2426 GCA_040756155.1 Nitrospirota bacterium
TTACACCTCAGGCAAAATCATTCCTATCTGGGCGCCCGGGAAATAGGCAAGATTGGTTTCTCTCTCTTTTCCCCACGACCACGATGGTATTATCGAAAGCCTCGCAGTACCAGAACGGATGGAAAGTTTCCCCTGCCATTCCTCTATAAAACGCCTCACCGCCCTTAAGCCATGACCTCTACCTTCATCAGAATATCGGGATGCACCATAAAGCAATGCCTTTTCTATGGCATCAAGGTCGTTCCCCAATCTAAACCTCTCTTCAAGGGATTTCCTGAAACCTATCCCTATGTCCATGACAGCAATTTTTACAACATTTTTGCCAATACCCTGAAAATGGTATTTCTGAACACCTACAAATCCTGTCTCTTCGCTATGTTCAAGTATATTCTGACAGACCTCTGATAGGGCAACGATGAAGCCATCTATAGTCCGCTCATTATAATGCAGATGACGTTCAAGTATCGTATGGGCGCGGCTTTTTACCTTCCCTACAATAAAATGTATATCATCTGATTTTTCTATCGGTGTAATCTCAAGAAGAACATCAGAGTAAGAACTTCTGAGATACTTATCTGGAATCACAGGTTGAAGAGGTTCAAGATCAAAGTATTTATCTGCGTATTTAAAGAAATCCATTCTTTCAAGATACTTAAGAACGCTTTCTGATTCAGGGAGACGAAGGATATGGTATTTCCCTTTCGACTTAAGGGCTCCTCCGACTTCGAGAATTCCTACCATTCCATAGGGGTCAATAAAGTGTATCTCTCTTAGATCAAGGAAATCATGCTTTAAGGCTGAAGGGAGAATAAATTCAAAGGTGTCATCAATCAATTGCGTTATCATGGTAGATTTACATTCTCAGCTGTCCATCACCGAGTACTATGAACTTTGTGCAGGTAAGTTCCTCAAGCCCCATCGGACCCCTTGCATGTATCTTTGTTGTGCTTATGCCTATCTCTGCACCGAGACCAAACTGATAGCCATCATTAAGTCTTGTTGAGGCATTCACAAATACAGCAGAGGAATCAACCTCTCTTAGAAATCTCATCGCCTTTTGATAATTCTCTGTCACGATGGCATCCGAGTGTTGCGAGCCGTATCTTGCGATATGCTCAAGTGCCTCATCCATATCTTCAACAACCTTTACATTCAATATCAAATCAAGATATTCCTTTCCCCAGTCTTTATCCGATGCAGGCTTTATATCCGTAACCATATTTTGTGTTTTCTGGCATCCGAATATGTCCACCCCTGCCTCTCTTAACCTTTTAATCATCCTTGGGAGGAAATCCTTTGCCACATCCTTGTGCACAAGCATTGACTCCATCGCATTGCAAGTCCCTGGTCTCTGAACCTTTGCATTAAAACATATCTCCTCTGCCATATCGAGGTCTGCCTCTGAATCAACATAGGTGTGGCAAACACCCTTGTAGTGCTTTATTACCGGTATCTTTGAGTTTTCTACCACTGTTCTGATGAGTCCTTCTCCTCCACGCGGGATAATGAGGTCTATATAATCCTCAAGTTTAAGCATCTCGAGGACAGCCTCTCTTTCAGGGACATCTATGAATGTTACAGCATCCCCTATTATGCCCACCTCTTCAGCTGCTGTTGCAAGTATTTTGACAATCGCCTTGTTAGAATTTATAACCTCTGAACCACCCCTTAATACTACTGCATTTCCTGCCTTGAGGCAGAGGCTTGTTGCATCGGCGGTAACATTCGGTCTTGATTCATAGATTATACCTATTACACCTATTGGGACACGCATCCTTCCAACCTGCATCCCATTCGGTCTCCTCCACATCTTTATAACTTCACCTACAGGGTCAGGTAACTGTGTTACCTCCCTTAAACCTGTTGCCATTTCCTTTATCCTTTTTGAATTTAGAGTGAGTCTGTCTATCATCGCCTTTGAAAGCCCCTTCTCCTCAGCAGTCTTAATGTCTGTTTTGTTTTCAGAGATCAGTTCATCTGCATTTAACTCAAGACTATCAGCCATCTTGATAAGAGACCTGTTCTTAACCTCCGAGGAAAGGTTTGCAAGGCTGCGCGACGCCTCTTTTGCCTTTTTAGCCTTTTCTAGCACATAGCCTTTTATATCCATAAATCCTCCCATGAAAGGATTCAAGGATTCAAGTGAAAATTTAAAATGCAAAAATCAAAAATCAAAACCTGTCCTGACGACAGGTCAGGATTAAGGAATTCCATAATTTTGCATTTTGATATTTGATTTTTGATTTACAAGAGCTGGATTCCTGCTTCCGCAGGAATGACAGCCGAAACCTCGAATCCCTGAACCCTCGAACTCTTTAAGTTGTCTACAATATCACGAGGTTATCCCTGTGTATTACCTCATCATCATATTTATAGCCGAGCATTCTCTCGATCTCTGATGTCTTTGCACCCTTTATCTTTCTAAC
>JBFLZU010000116.1:2526-5846 GCA_040756155.1 Nitrospirota bacterium
TGAACCCTCGAACTCTTTAAGTTGTCTACAATATCACGAGGTTATCCCTGTGTATTACCTCATCATCATATTTATAGCCGAGCATTCTCTCGATCTCTGATGTCTTTGCACCCTTTATCTTTCTAACATCCTCTGAGTTATAATTCACAATCCCTTTTGCTATCTTTTTACCTGATTCATCCAGGCAGCTTACCGCATCGCCGACCTCGAATCGCCCATCTATATCTTTTATTCCAGATGGAAGAAGACTCCTGCCTTTTTCTATCAATGCCCTCTTTGCACCCTCGTCTATGATAAGCCTTCCTTTCGATTTCAGTGTATAGGCGATCCAGTGTTTTCTTGCAGAAAGGTGATTTTCTCCTGTAAGAAAGAGTGTACCTGTCTTTTCACATGCAAAGAGGGATTTAAGCACTCCACTTTTTGTCCCGTTGGCAATGACGCTAACTACACCCATCATCGCCGCCTTCTTTGCTGCCTGAACCTTTGAGAACATCCCTCCTGTTCCTTCTATTGTGGAACTGGTGCCAGCGATCTTCTCTATCTCAGGTGTTATTGATGAGACATAGCCTATAATCTTTGCCTTCGGGTCTACCCGTGGATCAGTGGTGTGTAGACCGTCAACATCAGAGAGGATTACGAGCAGGTCAGCCTGAAGGAGATTTGTAACCATGACCGAGAGGGTGTCATTATCCCCGAATCTTATCTCTTCTACTGCAACTGTGTCATTCTCATTTATTATCGGGATGACACCAAATTTAAGCAGTGTCTCGATAGTGTTTTTTGCATAAAGGTATCTCTTGCGGTTTGTAAGGTCATCCCTTGTGAGTAATACCTGTGCGACTTTCCTGCCATATTTATCAAATTCCCTTTCATAAGCCCACATCAGCCTGCTCTGGCCAACGGCAGCTGCTGCCTGTTTAAACCTTATTTCCTTGGGTCTTTCTCTAAAGGAGAGCCTGTTCATTCCGGCTGCAATCGCCCCTGAAGAGACAATTATAACATCCCTGCCTCCTCTTGAGATTTCGTTGATTTCGCCCACAATCGTCTCTATCCTCTCAGAACTTATCCCTTCATCCTTTGAGGCAAGCACAGTGCTACCAATCTTTATAACTACCCTCTGGGCGCCAGAGATATATTTCTTTCGTATTTCTTCTTCCTTCATTTTCTCTCTCATTCTCCCATGTTTCACCTGAAAATAAACTTAACCACTTTAAAATAGGTCAGGCATCCCATAATAAAAATGCAAAATGCAAAAATCTAAATTCAAAATTAAGGAATTCCACAATTTTGATTTTTAAATTTTAAATTTTGAGTTTCTTTGGCAAGATGCCTCGGCTATTTTCTTCATTTAACCTTTTTAATCTCCTCGAGTTTCAGCGAAAGAAAACCGAGCAGTTCATTTACTCCCTCACCTGTTACTGCAGATATTGGAAAGATATTATACCCCGAATCACTGCAGAATTCTACAAGCCTTCTTAATCTTTCACCAGAACCTTTTATATCAATCTTATGGGGGGCAACAATCTGAGGTCTCTCTGCAAGGTCTGGATTGTAGAGTTCAAGTTCTCTATTAACTACCTTAAAGTTTTCAACCACATCTCCCTCTGCCATCTCTGAGATGTCAACGAGGTGAACGAGTATCCTTGTTCTTTCGATGTGTCTTAAAAACTGAAATCCAAGTCCTGCACCTCTGTGAGCACCCTCAATAAGCCCAGGGATATCAGCTACAACAAAGCTTTTGAATTCACTACATTTTACCACGCCGAGGACAGGTGAAAGTGTTGTAAATGGGTAGTCCGCTATCTTTGGTCTTGCCGATGAGATCTTTGATATAAGCGTTGATTTTCCAGCATTCGGCATCCCGATGAGTCCAACATCAGAAATCAGTTTAAGTTCCAGAAAAAGCCATCGCTCCTCACCAGGCTCACCGGGTTGGGCATACCTTGGTGCCTGATTTGTAGGGGTTGCAAAATTGGCATTACCAAGCCCACCTCTGCCACCCTTTGCTGCTACAACTCCCATGCCTTCCTCTGTAATGTCTGTAAGCACCTTATTACTCTCCACATCCTTTACTACTGTTCCAACAGGCACGGGGATGATTATATCAGAGCCATTTTCCCCATGCATATTCTTGCCTTTCCCGTGTTCTCCTCTCTTCGCCCTGTAGTGCCTGTGGTATTTCAGGTCAAGCAGGGTATTGATCTGGCTATCCGCCCTTATAATTATATCTCCACCCTTACCACCATCACCACCATTAGGTCCACCCATAGGGACATATTTCTCCCTGCGGAAGCTAACGCAACCCCTTCCCCCATCACCTGCCTTCACAAAGATTTTAACCTGATCAATGAACATTGAGTATGCCTTTTATTTACTCAAGTTCTTATAAGTATATAGGAATTGGTCTTCACAGGCAATACCCTATTGCAACGGTGACTGAACCAAGCAGGCAAGGTGATAAGCAAGAATGGAAAATGGGACGGTTCTATTTATTGCTTTTTCCATCCTTTCGCTGACTGTATCTTTAAAATTTATCATGTCTGGTATACTTTATCAAAAATTAGAACCGTCCCATTTTTACTATAGCGAATATACAGCCATAGAAATTTCATTTACTGCTTTTCTTCTGCCACATACACTTGATTCAATAGTTTTTAAGACATTAGCTGCGTAGTATTTGGTACCGCATTTTTTACAAACACCAACCGGAACATTCTTAATCAATATATACCTCTTTCCTGCCTTTCGGGGCAAGTCCATTATTTTTTCAACAATTGGACCCCCACAATATTCGCATTGTTCACCATCCCAGAATCCCAATTTAATCCCTCCTTTCATCTCATTATCCTTTTGGTTTATCTTCATAAACAGTTATTACACGGACTTTTCCAGTTCCTGTTATTCGGCATACTATCCCGATAGTCCGCTTATCTAACGAAACTCCCACTATTTCATATTTGCCTTCCCGTGACCAAGTTCTACGAATCTTACCGTTCAAAATACCATGTTCAACATCATAATATATCAAAACCATCAGCACTCGCCTCGTCATCGGCATGTTCTGTAAGGTGATATAGACCATTGCGAACAAGAGACTGGATTAACCCTATTTTGCTCAATCAATATCTCCTTTGTCTTCCATTATAGCATGTTATCTGTCCGTTGCGGGCAAATCTTTCTTTATTAATGGTCGCTGTGAGGCTGTCCCAAAATGGTGGCATGAAATCTGCATATTATTTTGTAGTTTTTTGAAAGGAGGCAGGTGCATGTCATTTAAAGAATATAATCAAGATCAACCATTTCTCTTACCATTGTCCTTA
>JBFLZU010000117.1 GCA_040756155.1 Nitrospirota bacterium
AGGAAATCTTATATCACTATTGTGGAAAAAGTGGGGAATTACTTTGATACTAACTGGGGAATTATTCTGATACCAGGTGGGGAATTATTTTGATACTAACTGGGGAATTTCGCTGATACTCGACATTTACCTCTATGCCAAAGACCTGCTTCAGTGCAAACTCCCGCCATCTATATTCGGCATCTTTAGAATCAAGCCCTTCTTCTAAGTCCTTTCTTACTTTTTCTAAGGTATAGATTAAAAACCCACCCGAACCACATGCAGGGTCAATCACAAGGTCTTTATCTGCGGGCTCAAGAAAATCTACCATGAATTTTACGATAGGGCGAGGAGTAAAGTATTGTCCCATTGTTCCTTTAAAAACACCACCAAGAAACTGCTCATAAGCTTCGCCTTTAGTATCAAGTTCCGTTTTCCATAAAGATATTCCCTGCAATACCTCTACTACACTATAAATAATTGGGTCCTCAACCTTCATTGGCTCTAAAAATACATTTATATCTCGTTTTTTAGCATCTTCATAAACTCCCCTTATCCTTTCAGCCACTTCTTTTATTGTCTCATGAGTTCCAATTTGGAATTGATAAGGTTCTCCTTTTTTGGTAAGAAACCTCTCATCGTGGATTTTGCAGAACATGAGCTTGCTCATCTCATCAAATGCCTCTGCAGGATTTCTTTTACCACCTTCCCATAATGTATCGTGGCATTGCTGAAATTTAGCAAGGAGTTCGTCCCTTGTTACCTCTTTTAAATCCCACTGTGCATCACCTTTACGATACTTAAACTTGATGACTTTCCCATAGCGAATAGGTATATCAGCAATAATATTCTTTTCTCTTTCCTCAGATGGGAAGTTGGCAACATCAAAGGCTATCCTGACATTGCCAGCAACAAGGATAGTGTATTTTGCCCTTAAAGAATTGGCATTTCCAAAGGCTTGCTCGATAGCCTGTTTTATCTCTGCCGGAGAGATACCATCTTTCTTGCATTCTACAACGATATAAGGCTTCTTTTTCTCATCATCTTCATAAATTACAATATCTGCCTTATCCGTGGGTTCCCTTCTGGGAACGATAACCTCAAGGTCAATTCGCTCCTTTGGATATTGATACTTTTTGATTAGCTCATAGTAAAAAGATGCTCTAACCTGTTCTTCAGGGTCGGTAATGTTATAGCTCTTTTTGATAGCTGAATATTCAATCTTTTTCTCACCGACTTTAAAAAGCCCTTCTCTTTCACCATCACCATCACTTATTATCTCTATTATTGTTTTATACCCCCTTTCTGTCATATGAGTCTCCTTTGAGCCACTCTGGAATCTTCAACTTATATTCAGCCATGTTCCTATAGTCCAAATTTCCTTTGTTTTCTTTTCTCAGTACCATGTTTATTCTTTTATTAAAATCCTCTCTATGCTATATGGGAGAATGAATTCGATGTTGGTATTTTTAAATTTTATCTTTTCTTCTAAAGAAAGATTGAGTAAAAATGCTTTTGCAGGGTTATATTTCTCTATAAAAGACCTGAGCCCTTTGTTAATTTCTGGTTTCTTGAATTCATTCGCCTTCACCTCCAGAGGAATTGTATTTCCATAATAATCCCTACAAATAAAATCGACTTCACTTTTATCTTTAGTCCGCCAATAGTTAATTATCATATCTCCTTTCTTTAATAAAGAAGAAAAAACAAAATTTTCTAAAAGTTCTCCTTTGTCACGGTTATCTAAGAATTTAGCAAAATATCTAATAGCAAGATTCCTGATACCATTGTCAACGAAATAAATCTTAGGCATTTTGGTAAGTTCCTTCCGAATATTAGTAAAAAATGGTCTGGTGATATTAATAACAAAAGTGTTCTCGAGGACTGATAAGTAGTGTTCTAAAGTTCGATAATTAATTCCTAAGGTATTACTTATCTCTTTGAGATTGATTAGACTACCGACTTGGTTAGATAGAAGTGCAACCAATTTTGAAAAAGTGAGAGGATTTTTAATTTTTATAAAACCAACAATATCTTTTTCAACGTAGCTAGAATAAATTTCATTTAACACTTGAATCTTTTCCTCTTTGCTTTTAGCCAAAACAGCACGAGGATAACCTCCAAATATAATAAAATCAAGAAGATGGTCAAAAATTACTCTCTTGTGGATAGTAGAGATAGCTCTTTTCTTAATTAATTCTGAGAGCATTGGATCATGACAGGAAAGATATTCCGAGAAAGAAAATGGCCAAATATGAAAAACCTTTTTTCTCCCTGTTAAAGACTCAAAAATTTTTGATTTCATTTCTAATGATGAGGATCCAGTAACAACTAATTTTAATGGCAGATTTAAATCATAAATTCCTTTTAAAAATTTACCGGGATTTTCTAACCTTTGAATTTCATCAATAAATACATAAAGAAATTTTTCTTTATTTAATTCTTCGCGAAGAAACTTGATAAAATCGGTTTGATTTCTTATTCCTTCTAAATCACTGAACAAATCAAGATTAAAGACTTTGATTCTTGACGAATTAATCTTTTTTACTTTAATCAAATAATCCTTTAATTGTAAAAGAAGGGTTGTTTTACCAGTTTGGCGTGCCCCGGTAATAACCGTAACTTCTTCTTTATGAAGATGTCTGACTATTTGAGGAAATATTTCTCTTTTAATAAGATTTTTTTCCATCCCAACTACAATTTTAGCACGATTATTTTTGTAGTCAAGAGCAAATTTTATTCTAATCGAAGTAAAATGAAAGTAGTCTTTCTGGTCTTAGCAGGTTACAAATGGTGAAAGATGTCGCCAGAACACTTTCAACTTAAAACGCATGGCCTAGTGTAAAATGAAGTTCTCCGCGACTCTCTCCAGTTTCTCTTCTCAGTTTATACCCATAATCAAGGCGGAGTGGACCTACAGGTGTATTATATCTTATGCCGAGTCCTGTGGTATATTTCATATTTATACCAATGATATCCTTGGTCTGCCATACATTTCCACCATCCATAAAGACAACAGCACCAAAACCTCCTGCAATAGTGAATCGTAATTCGCTACTGACAGATACATATGCGTTTCCACCTGTTGGTGTCCCATCTGATCCTTTAGGACCGAGAGAATCCTGGTCGTATCCCCTTACAGTAGTTCTACCACCAAGAAAGAACCTCTCCACTAACGGTATTTCCTTAGAATCACCCAGTCCTCTACCTATACCACCTTTACCAGATACTGCGAATACAACTCCCTTTTTAAGTCCAAAGAACCAGCTGCTTATACCTGTTAATTTATAAAACTCCGCCTCTGAGGCAAGGAATTGCGTCGCATATTTGAGTGTTATGCCACTGAATGTTCCTTTTGATGGATTGAATGGGTCATTTCTCGTATCCAGAAAAATGGATGGATTAATACTGCTAATGGCGACAGTTCCTCTGTCTTCCTTCGCAAGTATAGCCCCTGGCTTTATATTGTATGTTTCAACCAGTTCATACTGATAAAAAACTGCACCTTTTATTTTCTCTGTAATTGGCTTCTCTAAACCAAATGTTCCTGCTATCTTTTTAAATTCGTATCTTATCTCTCTTGTATCAATATTTATCGCCCTTTTATATTCTCTTAATAAAGAACCCTTAAAGTCCATATGTTTGTTCAAAAACCATGGCTGTCTATAACCAAGTGAATATCTCCTTTCAATGTCACTCATCTCGCCTTTCAGGTTTACCTGTCTATTAGAGCCAAGCAGGTTTTTATGGAGTATCTCGATCGAACCTCTGAATCTATCATAATCCCCATAACCGACACTGAATTCAACAGCACCAGCCTTTTTCTCTTTTACACTTAGAATCATATCTTCCACATGTTTTTTACTGTCAGGATCAAGTGGCTCAAACTTTACATCACTGAAGATTCCAAGCCTGTATAGATTCTGCTGGGTCTTATATATTTTTTCATAGTCGTATAGATCACCCTCATTCACCAGAATCTCTCTTCTTATAACATCCTCCGTCGTATCGTAATTGCCTCTGACTATTACCTTTCCTATCCTTACAGGTCTTTCTTCTTCTATTATTATCGTAATATTTACAGATGAATAATCTTCTGCGAATTGTCGTTCAAGAACTACATCTGTGTATATATAACCCTTCTTTGAATAAAGCGCTAATATACTGTATTTATCCTCAAGGAGATTAAATTCATTGTATGGCATTCCTTCCTTCGTTGATATATGATTCAGTAGTTCCTTATCCGAGAACAACCTGTTACCAATCACCTTCAGACTGCTAACCTTTGTCCTCACACCTTCCTTAATCTTTATCTTTATGTAAGCCTCTGTTTTATCTGGATTGAATCTGATATCTTTCTCAGTAATCTCAGCCTTGAGATACCCGAGGGCGTTATAGAGCTCTATAATCTTCCTGAGGTCATCTTCCATGGTATTGTCGGATAATATACCTCCACTGAAGATTCCTTTCTTCTTGGATTCAATAAGTTCTTTCAGTCTATCAGAACTGATAGCCCTGTTACCCTCAAATGTTATTCCTTTAATATAAACCCTTTTGCCCTCATTTATATTAAACAGTATTTTTATCCGACTTTCTGCCTCTGATTTCTGGTCAGCAGATACATTGACAAAATAGTATCCTTTATCCCTGTAAAACTTGGTTATGCTCCTTATACTATCTTCAATAAGGTTTTCGATTTCATCACTTCTATCTGTATAAACGCCCTTTAGTTCATCAGAGAGTTTTTTTGAGGAAAAAGAAGTGTTCCCAGAAAACTCAAAATCAACCTTTACTCCAAGCGCCACAGGAATCTTTATATATGCCATTATATCTTTATAGATTATTTCCGGTGGTCCTACCACAGGATTTATATAGCCTTCACTTATATAAAAAGACTTGATCGACTTAATATCCTCCAACAAAATGTCCATATTCATAATATCCCCACGAGCAAGACTCATTAAAGAAATAATCCTTGATTCGTCCACACCGAAACCTATATCAGCTATTCTTATCTCGGCTCCTTCTGTGATATTAACGATTATATTTATCCTATAAGGTTTTTTTGTCTTCTTTGATTGAAAACTGACCTTCGTGCCTTTATATCCCTTTCGTTCATAAAATCGCACTATCTCCTTCATGGAATCATGAAGCCTTGCCTCTGAAAATTCTTCTCCTTCTCTGATGGCCATTACCTCTCTGAGTTTGCTACTTCTTATATTGCTGTTACCCGTAAAAGAAATATCATCTACCATAGTTTTCTCTGTAATTACATATTTAAGTCTCAATCCATCAGCCTGCCTCGTTACATCTACAGATATATCCCTGAATATGCCTTTATGGAACAGCCTTTTTATTCCCTCACTTATCTTCTTTTTATCTAAGTTTTCCCCTATTCTGATTCCCATAAGAGATTTGATCACATCAGAAGGTAGGCTCGCATGTCCTTCAACCTCTATTGATGTTATTTTTTCGTTGGTAAACCCCGTTAGAAAGGGTGGGGCTTTAAACTCTACCCTTTCCAGAAAAGTTTTATATTCATCCCCACCCCAATGGGTGGGGCTTTCTAACGGGGTAAATGGTGTTTCTGAAGGATTACTACCAGATGTAGATGAAGGATAGATACAATATACAAAAAAGAGGAGAATGCTCAAAGTCAAAAGAAGGATTCGAGGGGGCAAGGGGGCAAGTGATTGAATTTTTATTTTACCCCGCACCACAAAATGCCCCACTCGGAAGAGTGGGGATGAAGTGGTGCAAAAGATACCATTAGAATGCCCCTTGCGGAAGCAAGGAGTGCGGGGTTTATTTGAACTCTCGAATCCTTGAATCCTCGAACCCTCCTTACCTAAATTCTAACCTGAATTTTATGTCACCGCCAACCTGCCCTTGCTCATCTCTGATCCCTATAAGGGAAAATCTCTTACTGAATATGTATTCCACCTGCAGGAGTTGTTCCTCAGCACTCCCTATATTTGTAGAATAGGTAACATAAAGTTTATCAGCAAGCAATCTTTTGCCTACGGTCACCCTTGGAGAGCCCGATGTCACAGAACGACTCACATAAGGGTCTATCTGAAAACGGTCAAACCCTACTATATCCTTTAACCTTTCTTCTATCACATCCTGAATCTTCCCTGTAACAAATGAAGCCGCTTCTGAGGCACTTACCCCCGCCTCTATTCCCCGTAACCCTTTGCTTGTTTGACCCACAGTAAGAAGTGCCAGTATGTCCTGATCAGACAGTGGTGGATCGGATGTGAGTGAAAGGTCAAACCTGTCGAGATGTCCTGAAAGGACAAGACGAACAAGATAGTTTCTTATCTTGCTATCTGCATTTAGATTGAATACTGGATATATCCTCTTTGGATCAATGAAATCTGCTGTAGCAGATATAATCCTGAATTCATTGCTCCTGAAAAAGACTGTCCCTCCAGAAGAAGTCAATCTGCCAAGCATCTGTGGATTATTAACTGTTCCTCTAATAATAAGGTCTGCTGTGATGGGTGTCTTTGCTACATTATTATCTATCCATATATTCTCCTTACCAGTAAGACGCAGATTCAGTTCTGTATCACCAAAGGTAGATACCTCTGTCCTTGGAGGTTCCTGCCTCCTAGTCAGTTTTATCAGCCAGCTTTTCCATTCTATCCTTTTGTTATATACCGCCTTTACTACCTTTATATCACCACTCAGCCTCTGTGTTTTAGGCGTCCCTTCATAGATAATATCTCCATCAAGAAGCATGTTTAGACCTTCTGGATACATTACATCTATGTCTTTTATTGCAATCTGTGCATAGAACCTGTATGGTATGAAACCTTTTAGATATGCCACCCCAGAAATCTTTGCTCCACCTCTACCATACCCCCCCATAAGGTTCTCTAATACAATCTTATTCTTATCTAAAACCATCTCACCCCTCAAGCCTGCTATTCTCTGTGGCATACCTTTAAATTTTAAAACTCCGTTCTGTATAATTACTCCTCCCTGTATGTCAGGATTCTCCCATTTTCCACTGATAGCAACAGCTATCTGAGCACTTCCACTTATCTGTTCTATCTCACTACTGAAAAGTCTCAGTAATACCAGTTCTGCGCCTCCATTAAGATTAAGGTTATACCCCTCTGTAACCTTCACCCATCCATCTACATCGAGGGATGTGCCTTCACCTTTTAATCTAAACAGACCTATTCTGAGGTTGCCTCCTTTCATGTTGAAGGTTATTGGTCCATCATTGATTACCCTGTACCCATAGATATCGGAAGATAGCGAAGTAATCTCTGCCATGAGACTCATCGTCTTCATATCCAGTGCATATCCATTTGCGTCTATCTTTCCTGTAACTAAAACCCCAAAAAAATCTTTGGATTTTTGGGGGACCCCATCTGTTTTTGAGAATTCATTTATAAATGGGTCGAGTCTTGCTTTATTCATGACCACCGAAGCCTTCCATGGAAGCTGTTGTATAAACTGCATCTCTATATCGCCTCTTATTCCCTTATCTAATAACGAAAGAATGACATTCAATCTCTTCTTCTCTATATGCCACTCAAGCAACCCTCCACCAAAATCCCTCTTTTTATGGGTAAGTTTACTGATAACTGTTTTTCCACTTATAACAGGGCTATCAAATGAACCCCTACCAGAGATTGATAGAGAAAAGGCAGAATCAAATCTGAGGTTCTTCTTTACAGCATCAATATCGCTTAACTTTACCCTATCAGCCTGTACTTCTGCATCAAATTGCTCATTAAACCCCATCCTTCCTTTAGCTTTTAAAGCCCTGTTCTCTCTGAATACCATCACAGATGGAAACTCTATCTCCTTTGTTTTTAATACAACAGAGATCGTAGCCCTGTCGAAACCCTGTCCATATGCCTCCCCACCTCTTAAGGACAGTGTGCCTTTACCTTCAAAGTCCTTAAATCCACCTTTAAAGTTGAATTGTCCATCAACAGATGTATGTATTGGAAGCCCTTTATAAACAATCATCACGACCGCTACCGGGTCACAATTATTCATCTTCACGGTAGCATTGAATCGAGGTTGAGCAAATGACAATTTACCATCCTTGCTCCTCAGGTCTATATCTCCGTTGAACGAGTAAACACCCTCTCCCTGTTTAAGGGTAAGCCTGTGAACCTTGATTATTCCACGTGTATACTGTATCTCACCCACTCCATGAACGGGTACACCCTTAACCTGCCCATCTTTGAGGATTATATCGCCTCTTAAGGATGGCTCTTTAAATGCACCGCTCACTTCACCCTTAAGGCTAAGAGAACCTCTAACACCTTTGAATGCAGGATCAATAAAATCACCAATATTATCAGTATTGCCCTCTATGGATAGTGAAAGTGCACCTGTTTTGAGGTTAACATCTCCTGATACCGCTATCGATGTATTCACATTTTTTAGCCAGCTATTACCCCTGAGATTTCCTCCACTACCCCTGCCATCTATATGAAAACTCACGGATGATAAGAAGCTACCATACCCAGGGAAAAGGTCGTTTCCCTTGAGTCCCGAGAGATCAACCTTCACCCAGTATATTGCTGGGTCTTCAAAAATGATACCTGCATCGCCGGAAATACTACCACCCATTACATTGCCTGAGAAATCATACAGTGAGAGTCTTTTCTCTCTGAATGAAAACGCGGTTTCAAATTTCTTTACTTCTTTATCCAAAAGTCTACCATTGTTTAATGTGAGTGTCCCTTTAGAGTTCAACTCAGGGTAATTCCCCTCGATTTTTCCCACTACATCTATAACGCCATCAATTTCATCTTTATACACATCTTTTTTCAGTAAATCTGTTAGAAAGGGCACTGATAGAGTTGCCTTGAAGTCAAGGTCTAAAAAGGAGGTAGTGGTATTTATTTTTCCTTTAAGATTAAGTTTGTTTATAGTGTCAAATGCAACCTTTAGTTGATCGAACCATAGCATATTGTCTCTTACCCGCATCTGGCTATCAATCTTCCCCTCAACCAATATATCTTTATCTGTAAGATTGAATGTCCCTGATTCGAGTTCAATATTTTTGAAAACCAATTTTAATGGGATTTCCTGTTCTGACGCGACATACCTCTTTATACACTCAAAGACATCAATAACATTCAATCTGCCATCGTGGTATCTCTCTACAGAGATAGCAAAGCCATCTATATCGAGCTTCCTTGCCATTATCTCTTTTTTAAATAGCCTGATTGGATTTATCTTTCCTTTCACCTTCTTTAAAAAGACTATGATTCTGCCATCTTTATCGTAGAGTGTTACATCCTCAAGGGTAACAAATGGTGGGAAAAAGTTAACTGTAACCTTTTTGATACCTACTTCCCTTTCTGTAGCTTTCTTGATTTCGGCGACTATGACCTCTTTTGCCTTTTCAGAAATATAGTCGCTTCTGAAGATAAGTGTCCCCGCGGCTATAAAGAGGAGAATAAAAAGAAGTAATATCCTGGCGATTGTCTTGCTCTTCACTTTTCACTCTTTATATCTGCCCCGCATACACCACAGAGGGGATATGTCTCTTCAGTTTTTCCATTACAGTATGGGCATATATGTTCCCTCATTTCAGCCACTTTTTCGGTCACCTCTGTGGGCGCCTGAGTCTTCCTGTTTCTGTAATCTTCTATCGCCTTTCTTAATGCATCTGCACCAAGATTTGAGCAGTGCATCTTGTTTGGTGGAAGACCTCCGAGTTCTTCGGACACCTTCTCCTTCGATACTGAGAGCGCCTCTTCAAGTGTCTTACCCTTTACCATCTCTGTGATAATACTGCTTACAGCGATTGCAGCTCCGCATCCGAATGTCTTGAACTTTATGTCATCGATGCGGTCATCTTTAACTTTTATAGATATCTTCATCACATCACCACAGAGTGGATTGCCCTCTACTCCAACACCATCGGCATCGGGTATTTCACCAACATTTCTTGGATTACTAAAATGTTCCATCACCAATTCTGAATACATCTTTTTACCCTCCTTCCTTAACTACAGTTCAGAGTTATGAGTTTTGAGTTCGGGGACAACTACTTAAAACTCCGAACTCTAAACTAATTATTGTCTACCTGGATATATCGCTGACATAGACCTCAATCTCTCAACTACCTTAGGTAGTACCTCAAGTACCCTATTCACATCTTCTTCTGTATTGTTTGTACCAAGGCTGAATACAAGAGAACTATTTGCCACATGTGCTGGTAGACCTATCGAAGTAAGCACATGTGAAACCTCGAGCGACATCATGGTGCATGTTGATGCACTTGCGGTTGCTATACCTTCGTTCATGAGAGAAAGAAGCATAGCCTCACCCTCAACAAATTCTATAACAAAATTTGCATTGTTGGGTAGTCTCTCTGTTGGATGTCCATTGTAATAGACATGGTCTATTCGTTCAAGTACTCCCTTTACGAGTCTATCCCTTAATGAAATAAGGTGCTTATTCCTTTCTTTCATCTCTGCCTTTGCAAGTTCTGAGGCAACACCGAATCCTACAATACCTGGAACATTTTCGATACCTGTTCTTCTACCCCTTTCCTGTACTCCTCCATGGATAAGTGGTGTAATCTTTACACCTTTTCTTACATAGAGGGCTCCGACACCTTTAGGTCCATAAAACTTATGCGCTGTAAGAGACATAAGATCCACATTTAGTTCGTTTACATCAACAGGTATTGTCCCGACTGCACAAGCAGCATCGGTATGAAATAGTATCCCTTTCTCCTTTGCAATCTTACTCAACTCAACTACAGGCTCGATAGTCCCGATTTCATTGTTTGCAAGCATGATGGATGTAAGGATTGTCTCATCCGTAATCGCTTTTCTTAAATCGTCAGGATTAACCATCCCGTATTTATCAACAGGCAAGTATGTTACCTTAGAGCCTGATTTTTCAAGAAATTTACAGGGAGTAAGCATTGAACGGTGCTCTATAGCCGATATAATTATATGCCTCCCCTTTTTCTCATACGCATGAGAAATTCCTTTAAGCACAAAGTTGTTTGCCTCTGTGGCAGAAGAGGTAAAGATTATTTCACCAGCGTCTGCATTTATAAGATTTGCTACCTTTACCCTTGCCTCTTCTATATCCGTCTTTGCCTTCCAGCCAAACTCATGATCGCTTTGGGGATTGCCAAATATATCCCTGAAATACGGCTGCATCGCCTCCACAACCTTTGGATGACATGGGGTTGTAGCTATATTATCCATATACACCTTACGCATTGTTACCTCCCGACTCTTTGGGGCTTCGTCCCAACCCTAAAGTGTCATTCTGAGTCCCGAATTATCGGGACGAAGAATCTCTTTCTTTGTTAACGATAAATAAGATCAGCAAGCGTTGTCTCATTTAAAAACTCCTCTATCTTATCACCGAGCCTCTTCCACATGAGTCTTGTAACGCATATATCAACCATAGTGCATTCTTCACTCCGAGCAGACGGATCCAGACAGGTAGAAATCGCAACCGGCCCTTCAAGCGTAGAAAGTATTTCCCCAATCTTGATTTGCTCAGGACCTTTACTGAGCACATAACCACCCCCGGGTCCCCTGACACTCTGAATAAGCCCATTCTTCCGCAACTTATTGAGTATCTGCTCAAGGTAAGGGATCGAGACCTTCTGTCTCTCAGATATATTTTTTATAGTAACAGGACCCTTCCCATGATTCCTCGCAATCTCATACATCGCTCTTACACCATACTGTCCTTTTGTCGAAAGACGAAGCATGGTGTTAAAATACTATAGTTTACTAATTTTGTCAAGTATTATTTTAGGGATGATTTTCAGGAAAAATAAATGTTATAATTTTAAAATGGATTATACGAAAGAGCATGCAGAGAGTGGGCTTAGGGTAACACTTCCAGAGATAGAATGCTGGGATAATCAGTTTAAAGGGTATGAAATCACAATCGTAATACCTGAATTTACATCTGTTTGTCCAAAGACAGGTCTGCCTGATTTCGGAACAATAACGATAAACTACATGCCTGATAAACTCTGTATCGAACTGAAATCACTCAAAGTATATATAAATGCTTACAGGAACATAGGTATATTTTATGAAAATGCAGTAAACCGCATCCTCAATGACATAGTGAAGGCATGTAAACCTGTATCGGCAACAGTCAAAGGAGAATTTAATCCGAGGGGCGGTATTAAATCAATTATAGAGGCTCGGTATCCAAGAAAAAGACGGAGAGATCGGGGCGTAGCGCAGACTGGTTAGCGCACCTGCCTTGGGAGCAGGGGGTCGGAGGTTCAAATCCTCTCGCCCCGACCAGCAGAACACCACACATGAAAAAGTTCACAACAATTATCTTGATTGTGTTCATTATGTTCCCGCTATTTCCAAATCGAGTTATAGGAGAAGACCTTGCACCTGAGGTTCGTGAAACCACATCTCTGCTTGACGAAGTAAAAGTGCTTAATCAAAAAGTAATAGAACTCTACAAAGAAGGAAGATACGAAGAGGCGATACCTTATGCAAAGAGGATGCTGGAGATATGGGAAAAGTCATTAGGCAAAGAACACCTTGATGTGGCAATAATAAGCCTTACCAATCTCGTATTGCTTTATAAGTCCACAGGGAAGTATGCAGATGCTGAGCCATTGTTAAGAAGGATCTTGGCGATCTTTGAACAGGTGTTAGGCGAAGAGCATCTGATTATAGCAAAAACTCTTGACATTCTATCAGAGATTTATAGAGAGACCGGAAGATACGCATTAGAAGAACCGCTACTTAAGAAGGCATTAGAAATAAGGGAAAAGATATTGGGCAGGGAACATCCTGATGTAGCAACAAGTCTTAATAATCTGGCAGTGCTTTATCGAAACACATGGAGATATTTAGAAGCAGAACCATTATTCAAGAAGGCATTAGCAATAAGAGAAAAGGCATTTGGCAGGGAACATCCTGATGTAGCAACAAGTCTTAGGAATCTGGCAGTGTTTTATCAAAACACACGGAGATATTTAGAAGCAGAGCCATTGTATAAAAGAGCATTAGAGATAAGGGAAAAGATATTAGGCAAGGAACACCCTGATGTGGCAGCAAGCCTTGATAATCTGGCAGTGCTTTACAGAATTATGGATAGGTATGCAGAAGTAGAGCCGTTATATAAGAGGGCATTAGAGATAAGAGAGAAGGCATTGGGCAAGGAACACCCTGATGTAGCATCAAGCCTCAACAATCTGGGATGGTTTTATAAAACAACAGGTAAGTATGAAAAAGCAGAGATTCTGTTAAAGAAGGCATTAGAGATAAGGGAAAAAGCATTAGGTAAGGAACATCCAAAAGTAGCAGAAAGCCTTGAAAATATAGCATGGCTTTATAACACCACAGGGAGATATGCAGAAACAGAGTTCTTGTTAAAAAGGGCATTAGAGATAAGGGAGAAGGCATTTGGCAGGGAACATCCTGATATGGCAATAAGAATTACTCTTCTTGCAGCGTTTTATGAAGACATGAGGAGATATATAGAGGCAGAGGCGATGCTTAAAAGGGCATTAGAGATAAGAGAGAAGGCGTTTGGTAAAGAACACCCTGATGTGGCGGTGAGCATTAACAGGCTGGGATTATTTTATAAAGAAACTGGCAGGTATAGAGAAGCAGAGTTGTTGTATAAGAGGGCATCAGAGATAAGGGAGAAGGTATTGGGCAAAGAACACCCTGATGTGGCAACAAGCATAAATAATCTGGCATCGCTTTATCGGGTAATGGGAAGATATTCAGAAGCAGAGTCATTGTTTAAAAGGTTATTAAATATAGTAGAGAACGCATTCGGCAAAGAGCATTTTAATGTAGCAGCAAGCCTTGAAAATCTGGCATTGCTTTATAAAGACACGGGTAGATATCAAGAGGCAGAACCATTATTCAAGAGGGCATTAGAAATAAGAGAGCGAGCACTTGGCAAAGAAAACCCTACGGTGGCACAAAGCCTTGAAAATCTGGCATTGCTTTATAAAGACACGGGTAGATATTTAGAAGCAGAACCATTATTCAAGACGGCATTAGAGATAAGAGAGAGGACATTTGGCAATGAGCATCCCAATATAGCATCAAATCTCAACGATCTGGCATTGTTTTATAATGCCACAGGCAGATATGCAGAAGCAGAGTCATTGTTTAAAAGGTCATTAAATATAATAGAGAGAGTATTTGGCAGGGAGCATCCAGATGCAGGAGCAAATCTTAATAATCTGGCATTGCTTTATAAAAACACAGGTAGATATGAAGAGGCAGAGTTGCTGTTCAAGAGGGCATTGGAGATAAAAGAAAAGACTTTTGGCAATGAACATTTTGAAGTAGCAACAGTTCTCGAAAATCTGGCATTGCTTTATCAAATCACAGAGAGATATACAGAAGCAGAACCGTTGTATAAAAGGTCACTGGAGATAAGAGAAAAGGTATTCGGTAAGGAACATTACAGGGTAGCAGGAAGTATCTTCGATCTGGTGGAGCTTTATGCAAATCTCAAAAGATATACCGAGAGTCATCAACTCTTTAAAAGAGGAATATCCATACATGAAACAATAAGAGAGAATCTCTTCTTGGTTTTATCAGAAAGACAAAAACTTGGCTATATGAAACAATCAGTTAGCAATATAGATGGTTTTATCACACATACAGCCCTTTACATGCAATCAGACGCTTCAGCCATAACCGATACCTTCAATGCCTGGCTCAGGTGGAAAGGTGCAGTGATGGAAGCACAGGGTAGATATATGGATGCCCTCACATATTCAGATAACCCTGAAATCAGCAAGAGGTTTGAGGAACTGACAAATGTAAGGCGAGGGTTAGCAAGGCTACAGTTTTCTAAGCCAGAGAAGATGGATTTTGAAGAATACAAAAAGAGACTCAAAGAGTTTGAGAAGAAAAAAGAAGAACTTGAATCGGAGTTAAGCCAGTTGAGCAAGGACTTTGCCCTTGAGAAGATGGCAGGAAGGTCAGATGTAAAAAAGATTTCAGAGATACTCCCAAAGGATTCGGTTTATTTAGACTTTGCAAGGATAAATATTTATGACTTTAAAGTGGGGAAATGGGGAAAGTCCCGATACCTTTTATTTGTCCTTATACCAGAGAAGGAACCGGTAGTTAAACTCATAGATGTAAAGGATGCAGAATCCGTTGATAGGCATATCAAGGCATACCATGACGAGATAAAATTGACTTTAATCTATAGGCAACCGCCTAAAGAAAACATTCTAAAAAAAGAGGCAAAGGCATTGTATGACATAGTTATAAAACCATTAGAGCCATATTTAAAAGGTAAAAAACAACTTTACATAAGCCCTGATGGTAATCTTAATCTTATACCATTTGAAGTATTCATAACATCTGAAGGCAAATATTTCATGGAAGATTATCTCATTAACTACATATCAGCAGGCAGGGATATAGTGAAGTTTATAGATACAACTGTCAGCAAGGGAGAAGCCCTTATCATGGCAGACCCTGATTATAACATGGGATTAAAGGAAAAAGATAAGGTGGCAGCAGAGATGAAGGTGACAAAGGCAGTGAGGGAAACCGTATCGAGAGATGCAGGAGGGCTAAAGTTTCCAAGACTGCGAGATACAAAGCAAGAAGCAGATAACATAGAGAAGATATTAAAAGAGCAATACCGTCTAAAAGTGAATAACTACCAGGATAGAAAAGCGATAGAAGAGGTATTGTTTTCAATGGAATCACCGAGGGTATTACACCTTTCCACCCACGGGTATTTTTTAAGAGATGAAGAGGTAAGACACATCCAGAAGATAGGATCTGCCTCCATGGAAAGAGAAAGTCCTCCTGAAGTGGGTATCGAGAACCCGATGCTTCGTTCAGGGATAGTCCTTGCAGGGGTGAATGCATCCCTGAAGGAGGGCAAGGATGATGGGATGGTGAGCGCTGAGAAGATACTTGGATTAAGACTAAAAGGCACAGACCTTGTGGTATTGTCAGCATGCGAAACCGGAGTAGGAGATGTACAGAATGGTGAAGGGGTATTTGGTCTCAAGAGGTCTTTTATCCTATCAGGAGCGAAGACAGTTGTAATGAGCCTTTGGAGTGTGCCAAGCAGAGAAACGACAGAGCTTATGACAAAGTTTTACACCTTCATGGCACAAGGAAAATCCAAGGCAGAGGCGCTAAGGCAGGCAAAAATAAATATAATGAAAAAGAGGCAAAATCCCTTTTTCTGGGGAGCCTTTGTGGTAGTAGGAAAACCTGAGTAAGCAAATGGACTGGACAAATGTAACATCCTTAAAGACTTCTTGACATAAAACATCCTCATCCTTACTATATATTTGCTTAGATTGAGGTATTTTCAGTTGAAAAAGAAGGTAAAGGTAGATATCTCTGTAGTTAATGAAGATTTTGAAGATTTTAGTAGGAAGATTTTAGGGACACATCCAATATTTCATAACCTTTAGCTATCAGAGGTATTGTTTAAGACTACAAAGCGCGGAGGTTGTCTTAATGGAAATTTTCATTATTGTTTTTATCGTGGTAGTTATTATTAGTATATTCCTGCTTCTCCTGATCATTAAACTAAAAAAAAGTCAAAAATCGCCGATAATTCCTTTGCAAGACCAGTCGCGTCTTATCCGCGAAGATAGTCGCTGGTTTGGTGGAGCGAACGCAAAAGTAAAGGTAGTAGAATTTGCTGATTTCCTGTGCCCTGCCTGTGCGCTGTTCGAACCAGTAGCTAAGGAAATTCGTTCTATTTACGGAGATAAGATTCAATATGTCTTCCGCCATTTCCCGCTTACTGATGTTAATCCATTTTCTCAAATAGCAGCAGAAGCAGCAGAATGTTTTGGCGAACAGGGAAAATTTTTTGAAGCGGTAGAACTTTTCTATAAAAATCGAAAAAATCTTTCCATCGGGACATTTAAACAATTTGTTGAAGAACTAGGTCTTGATGAGCAGAAGTTTACTTCCTGTCTCGGTTCTGGTTTGATGACTAAAAAGGTCTCAAGAGACAAAGAAGATGTAGAGGTATTAGGCGTAAAAGGAACACCAACGATATTTATTGGAGGTAAAGTTATTGAACCATTCTATCTACTTGAACCTGTCTCTATTTCTTCTACCTTCGAACCTTGGGGAGGAGATAAAGTTATTGAAGGCTTCTATCCTCTTGCACAGGTAAAGAAATGGGTGGATGAGGCACTCATTGCAAAAGGCGAAATCCCCAGAATTGGCTCAAAAGAACTCTTTGAGCGTCAGCAAAAAGGGGAGAAAATAATCGTTCTTGATGTCCGAGAAAAGAACGAATACGAAGAAGAGCATATCCCAGATGCACTTCATTTTCCCAAGAGTAAATTTGATAAGAAGAATCTGGAACTTATGAAGTTTCTGGAAGGGATTCCGAAGAAACAAATGATTGTGACTTACTGTGGTGCTGGACATCGTTCTGGCTGGCTAGCCATTAATCTTCGTAAAATTGGTTATACCAATGTCTGGAATCTTGATGGAATTTCTTTCTGGAATAGCTACGGACTACCCCTTATTGTCGGTCCAAAACTGCCACCTGAGCTTGAACCAGTGCGGATTCGCACCGAAGAAGCTTATTATATATTTACTAGTTTTTCTGATGTGCTATTTGTTGACATCCGTGATGTTGAAGAATACGAGCAAGCCCATATCAAAGGTGCGATCAACATTCCTCTTGCCGAGATAGAAGATAGATTGGATGAATTGCACAGAGATAAAGAAATTGTTCTTTATTGCAGTGGCACTTTTGGTGGTGGAACATGCTCGGCAAGTCTGAGTGCTGGCAGGATTCTGATTGACAATGGTATTAAGTTCGGAAATATCAAAGTATATGAAGATGGATTTGGAAGTTGGGAACAGGCTGGTTATCCGATCTCAAAAGGAAACCAACCATGATCAACGAGCAAGACTTTACAAAATCATCCAAAAGCAATGATTTTAAAGACCTATGATATGCATCATAAAAATCATCCCCAAAATAATATATTCTCTGCTTAGTTTCAATAGGAAAAACAATGGAAAACAGATACAATGAAATAAAGAGACAGAAAATATATGGGAATAGGGTAGATGTCTCTTTAGTCAGTGATTCAGAAGAAGGTAAACTCTTTGAGGTAGAGGTCTGTAAGAGTGCAACAATCGGGTGCCCAAATTGCCTTATGAATACAAGAGATATGGCTGAGAAGATAGAAAAAATACTTGTATTAAGTGGGCTCTCAGCTGATATTTTTAAAAAACTCGATGGTAAAAAAATACACTACCATCATATTTTTAGAGTAGCAGTCTCCGGATGTCCCAATTCGTGCAGCCAGCCTCAGATAAAAGACTTTGGAATAAGTGGACAGGCTAAGGTTGTTAGAACAGATGCTGAGTGCATTGAATGCGGAGAGTGTATCAGAATATGTAAGGAAGACGCTGTAACTGTAGATAATGCTGAACCCTCTATCAACTGTGAACGGTGTGTAATGTGTGGACACTGCGCAAGAGTATGCCCTACATCATCACTTTCTGTTGAAAAGACCGGCTATAGAGTAATGGTAGGTGGAAAGCTTGGAAGACACCCAAGACTGTCAGATACAATAGCAAACCTTGCTTCAGAGCAAGAGGTTCTGAGAATACTTCAATCATTAGTAGAAGTTATAAAGAAAGAAGGAAAACCTGAAGAAAAAGTTGGCTCACTTGTTGAACGAATAGGAATTAGCCAACTTTTTAGAATAACATTATATTCTTAAAACTCCGGCTCCCTGGATTTTTCCTTGGGGAATTGGTTTCTAAAACACCTCAGAAAGGACTTCAAGTTTTTTCATCGGTAGGGTTATAGGAAAAAGACTATCTTCTTCTTTTTCAAGAACCAGTTCCCTTAATTTATTTATGTCATATACGATAATCTTTCCTCTTTTTACCCTAATGAGATTCTCCTTTTCAAGTTTATGGAGTCCCCTGCATAAGACCTCCCTGACTGTCCCTATTCTGAAAGCCATCTCATCCTGTGTTGGAACATCGTTCAGAATAATGGCATTCTTACTATCGACACTTTCATTTCCCACGAGCTCCAGTATCAACCTTATAATCCTTTTCCTCACATCATTAAGCGCTATCTCTGCTGCGAAGGACTTCAATTTTTTAATCCTTCTTCCAAAATCCACCAACATCCTTATACCGATCTCAGGATGGGTGTATATTAGTTTTTCAAAGTTCCTCTTTTCTATGACGAGGAGTTCAGAATCCTTAACAGCATAAGCATCAGCACCGTATTTGCCTTCATCAAAAAGAATTGTGTCTCCCAGAAAAGCACCCTTACCCGCATAATGCAAAATGATCTTCTTTCCATCCTCACCCATCTGGAAAATCTCTATCAATCCTTCTTTTATTATGAAGAGATGGTTACAGATTCCGTCCGACATAAATAGGTATTGCCCCTTGGGGAGGTTTTTTACATAAGAGTATTCGAGAATTGAACAGATTGTTTCCTCTTTTAATCCCTTGAAGTAAGGGACTAATGTAAGGGCTTCACAATTATCCATAGTTAATACTACTTCATTTTTTGAGCACAAGTCAAGTCACAATATGTTTCAGCAAGAAGTAAAGAAAGTGTGGATTTTATTATAGAAATGGAAATGTGACAAAAATCATATACTACATTCAGAGACTAACCGATAATGAGTTATAACATCATACCAAAAGGGAGGAGAAATATGTCAGACCTATCTTCAATCAGCACAGCAAGCATCTGCAGTACTGTGAAAGAAAACAGCAGCAAAGAAATAGACACACCTTTCATGGATGAACTTTCTAAGGGACCCTGGCCAAGCCATGCAAAAGAACTCAAAAGAACACGCTACCCTATCATAATGTATGAAGAGGCGATGAGACAAAAGCTGACCCAGTGGGGTCATGGAGGCATGTCTTCTGTACCAGGACTGGGCTCAGGGGCAATCGCCAGGAAATCCAACAGACCTGATATCATACCTCATTCGCATCTCATAAGGGTACTTGGCACACCTGGCAATTTCTTTAAGACATCAACCTTCAGAAAGATATGTGAAATAGCAGATAAATATGGTGATTTATCCCTGCATATGCTTACAACGAACTACAATATTGAGATATGCGGGATAATGAGCGATGATGCTATGAAGGGAGCAACTCTTGAACTCAATTCTATTGGCTATGATGTGGGTTCAGCAGGTGATTCGATCAGGAATATACCTGATTGTATGGGGCCAGCACTCTGCGAATATGCCTTAATTGACACGCCAAGGATAAAGCACTTTATGACAAAACATTACATAGATGATATACAGTATCCGAGATTTCCTTTCAAGATAAAGACAAAGATGTCAGGTTGTCCTAACGAATGTGGTAAAGCAGTCCTTCATGGCGACATCGGCATAATCGGGGTATTCAAAGATCTACCCAATGTGAATAACGAAAGGCTAAAAAACTGGGTTAAGAATGGTGGTAACATCAACTGGGTCTGTGACCATTGTCCAACAGATGCTATGAAATGGGATGGAGAAAAACTTGAAATAGACGGAAATAGATGTATCCGATGCATGTACTGTATTAATCGTGTACCTGCCATAAAGCCTGGGGATGATAGAGGTATTGCTATCACTGCTGGTGGTAAGATGAAAGGTAAGTTTGGTCCAATGAAAGGAAAGGTGATATTTCCATTTATCAAGATAACGCCTCCTGATTATAAAGAACTTGTTCAGGCATTTAATAGAATCTGCGATGTTTATGATGACCACGGAAAGAAAAAGGAACGGATAGGAGATATGATACAGAGGGTAGGCTTTGACAGATTCCTTGAGTGGTGCGGTGTCGAGCCAACCACTATGCATTTCTCATCTCCGAGAAGAAATACATTCTATCACTGGGAAGTCGAGGAATCGGGAGGTGCAAAATGAGTAAAATCGGTGGAATAGGGGTAGTGCCTGTTGAGGAGAATATTCCTCCTGTAGTATTAAAAAACTACGGAGAATGGGATGCCCATGAAATAATGAGACCAGGTGTTATAAAACGTATCTCTGAGACAGGAGATACATGCTATACAGTAAGGATTGCTATGCCACCATCGAGAATCAGCGTTGCCACAATGTTAGAGCTCTGTGATCTTGCAGATGAATACTCAGGGGGATACTTCAGGATCACACTGAGAAACTCTTTTGAGTTTGTTGATGTAAATCCAGAAAAGATAGAGGAACTTATAGAAAAAGTCGAAGCGAAGGGATTTCCCGTAGGTGGGACAAAGAATTCCATGCATAATATAATGGCATGTCCAAGCTGGATTCACTGTAACCTACCAGCCACTGATTCTCCTGGGATAGCAAAGGCTTTAGGTGATGCCCTAATAGATGAATTTAAAAACCACAGACTTCCATCATGGCTGAAAATCAATATCGGTGGCTGTGCCAATATTGAGGAAGCATTAATGGCTGACATTGGCATAATAGGTGTTCACAGAGACCTACCTATAGTCCTTGATGATAGAATAAAGATATGCGAACGTCCAACGGTTATCTCTATATGTCCGACTTATGCAATAAAACCTAAAGGAGAATATAGTGTCCAGATCAGCGCTGAGAGATGCATACACTGTGGAGCCTGCACAATGCACTGCGAGGCTATATTAACCGGAGACCCAAAACTCGATGGTTTTGCAGTATCTGTAGGAGGTAAGGCATCCAATACAGGTAGTGGTCCTGACCTTGGTCGGATTGTGATTCCATATCTGCCTAATAACCCTCCAAAATGGGAAGAGGCTGTTAATGCAGTAATACAGATAGTTGATGCATGGAGGAAAGATGCCGAACCTGACGAAAGGATAAGGGAGTGGATAAACAGGATCGGCTGGGATAGGTTCTTCAGAAAGGCAGGGATTAAGGTCAGTATTAAGGATATAGACGGCTATATGTATGGTAATGAGTTTGCAAGATCAGACCTCAGGTTTGGTTGGTAGATGTAAAAAAGCAACAAAGGAGGTAAGTGATGGAAACATTAATAGGACATCATGGGAAAAAACTCAAACTTGACGAGGATGGTTATCTCCTGAATATTGATAGCTGGGATATAAATGTCGTAGAGTATCTTGCAAGGATGGAAGGTATTAAAGAACTTACAAATGAACACTGGAAACTTATTACTGCAATCAGACTCTATTATGAAAGGACTGGCATGTCTCCTCAATGCCGGGAGATCCTCAAGGAAACTGGACTTACCAAAAAGGATATGTATAGATTGTTCCCTTCAGGACATCTTAGAGGTGCATATAAACTGGCTGGTTTACCAAAACCTGCTGGATGTAACTGATTTAGCAATATTCTGTAATCAAGAAGAAGAAAAATGTGTCAGCCCAGTTGATTGATGGGAGAAAAGTAGCCTCAAATATTAAGGAGAATATTAAAAAGGAAGTCTCTGAACTTAAGACAAAAGGGGTTAATCCGTGTCTTGCGGTTATCTTCGATGACACTGATCCAACTGCAAGGAAGTATGTTAGTTTAAAGGAAAAGGCCTGTGTGGAGGTCGGCATCGATCTCCGTGTCCATGATATTCAGGGTACGACAACTCAGGATGATCTCGTCAAGTCTATTGAGAGGTTTAATGCGGATCCAGAGGTAAACGGTATACTCCTTCAGTTTCCTCTTAATAAGGGGCTTGATGAAAAGGATGCGATAAAAAGAATTGTACCCGAAAAGGACATTGATGGCTGTAGTTCTTATTCAATTGGTAAACTCATCCATGATGAACCCTCCTTTATTCCATGTACACCATATGGAGCAATAAAGATGCTTGAGGATTACAGGATAAACCCAGCAGGAAAACATACTGTTGTTGTTGAAAGGAACAATAGTGGAAAATCTCTTGCATTTTTGCTTTTAAAAAAGAATGCCACTGTAACTATATGCTCAAACAAGACAACAGACCTAAAGGGAAAATGCCAAAAGGCAGATATATTATGTGTTGACATCGGAAAGGCAAAGATGATAACTGCCGATATGGTTAAAGAGGGTGCGGCGGTCATAGATATGGGAATGAATGTAACATCAAATGGTAAAATAATTGGAGATGTAGATTTTGATGCTGTAAAGGAGAAGGCAGCCTATATAACCCCAGTTCCTGGAGGCGCAGGACCTACGACTATCGCTATGCTTATGCATAACACAGTTTTGGCTGCAAAGATGCAGGCCAAAATATTGTGACATAGTAAAGGTATAACATATTATTGACAGGACTAAAACAGAAGAAAAGAATAGTGTCATCAAAGAATACAAAAAATAACGAAATAGCAAAAGTTAAAAGTCTTACACTATGCATCAACAGTGATTGTCGCCTCAGAAAGGCAAGTCCCTGTAAAGGATGGGAAGGGTGTCCAGGATTCAAGTCTAAATCTTGAAATTTAGTCATTCCTATTAAAGCTGCCATAAAAATTTTCCCATTTGTGATTTAAATCATAGTGTTATTTTCAAAATGGGATATATTCTTTATTTAAAAGGAGGGTGTTATGACTACAGAAAAAACATTCAAATTGGATTTAAGAAATATAGTAGTTTTTGACCGACATAACAGGATATTCGAGGCATGGGCGAAATTGGACGCAGGAGAAACGCTTCAAATAATTAACGATCATGACCCCAAGCCATTGCATTATCAGTTTGAGGGCGAATACAAAGATTCCTACAATTGGGAGTATGTTCAGAAAGGGCCTAAGGACTGGATTGTAAATATCACAAAGACAAAGGTAACTAAGGCATTAGGCAGCGAACTGAAGAAAAAAGTGGAGGATACATTAATGCAGATTCGGCCTTATCTGCAGGCAGACGGTGGAGATGTCGAGTTGGTTGATGTTGACGAGGTTTCTAAAACAGTCAAGGTGCGTTTAGTCGGTGCCTGTGGCGTATGCCCATCATCGAGCATGACTTTGAAGGGAGGTGTTGAGGAATCTATCAAGAAGAATGTGCCTGAGATTGAGAAGGTTGAAGCGGTTTTATATTAGTGGTATAAAAATGGACTCCTGAATGAAGGAGATGGAGTTCTGTTTTGAAGGGAGGTAACAAAATGAAAGGATTTGGAGGTTGTCCGAGTTCAACAATGCAGGATTTTAGAGAAAAAGATACAAGGTCTCAGCAAGCAAGTGGTAAGAGACAGTCACAGCTCAGGCAGTGGCCAATTCAGCTACATCTAGTATCACCTGAAGCACCTTACTATCAGAATGCCGATGTGCTTTTAACAGCAGACTGTGTTGCATACGCCTTAGCTGATTTCCACAAGGACTATCTGAAAGGAAAATCAATGGCTATTGCCTGTCCGAAACTTGACGAAGGTCAGGATGTCTATGCGGAAAAGGTTACATCCTGGCTTAACGACGCAAAGATTAACACGCTTACAGTGATGATTATGCAGGTTCCATGTTGCATGGGGCTGGTGAGTATTGCACAGCAGGGTGCCAGTGCATCAAAAAGAAAGGTCCCGATCAAGTCCATTGTTGTGAGTCTCCAGGGAGACATTCTCTCAGAAGAATGGGTCTCCTAAAATGTAAATATCTCTTCTCTGAAACTTTTGATTCCTCTCACCTCGATCGTTCGGCTGAGCTCACGACGAAGCCCTCTCCCCTTAGGGGAGAGGGTGGTGAGGAGATTGGAGATACTTCCTACTTTAAAAAACATCTTGACCTAAAATCTTCCTTTTGTTAATTTACATTGTAGTAAATTAGTAAATTCAGAAACTAATTACTAATCCAAAGTGAATTTTGCAAAGCAAAATCCACAGTTATTAGTCAGCAGTTGTTAGTAGTTAACATGTTTTTACTAACAACTAATCACTATTTACTAATAACTGTAATGATGGCGCCTGTAGCTCAGCTGGATAGAGCAACTGCCTTCTAAGCAGTGGGTCAGGGGTTCGAATCCCTTCAGGCGCGCCAGAGCACGTTTGTGTAATTATAGCGCCTGTAGCTCAGTGGATAGAGCATCGGCCTCCGGAGCCGAGTGTCGGGGGTTCGAGTCCCTTCAGGCGCGCCAGCGAATCTTACCTTGCAAGATTCGCAGTGAATAGTTATTAGTGATTAGTTCAAAATTCCGGAAGATAGACATAGAATTGTCATTCCACTTTTCACTGATAACTGTAGTTAGTGGTGAGTGTAGCTCAATCGGCAGAGCACTGGACTGTGGCTCCAGTGGTTGTGGGTTCGATCCCCATCACTCACCCCAAGCAAATTTTGTCTTGCAAAATTTGCAGTGATTAGTGAATAGTAGTTAGTTAAATTTGATTTTATCTGTTTTTGTTTTATACTAATGACTAATCACTATTCACTAACGACTGTATTTATGTGGGCCGTTAGCTCAGCTGGTAGAGCAGCTGACTCTTAATCAGCGGGTCGGAGGTTCGAATCCTCCACGGCTCACCATCAAAAATCAAGGGGTCAGGCTGATGTCTCCTGACCCTTTTCTGCTTGACCGGCCTTTCAATAAAGTAATTGACAAAACATCTTTTAAGTGTTACCTTTATATAAAGTAATACTAAAAAGAAAGGTAAGGTGATATTAAAAATGACAACTGCAGCAGTAAAGATCACAAGAAAAGGACAGGTTACCATTCCAAAAGAAATTCGGGAAAGGCTCAAGACTAACACTGTCTATTTTGAGATTGTTGATGATACAGTAGTTGTAAAGGCAGTGAAGGATGCGGCCGGCTCATTAAGCGAATACGCTAAAAATGTTAAGCCCGGCATATCAATGAAGAAGATAAAAGAAATGGCATGGGAGGAGGCTGTCCGTGAGAAAACCCGCAAGAAGTCTGCCTGATACCAATACCATAGTCCGCTATCTTGTTAAAGATGATCTTGTCCTTTATGCGAAAGCAAAAGGCTTCTTCGATAAAGTCAAGAACGGTGGCGAAAAAGCTGTTATTCTTGAAAGTGTCATTGCCGAGTGTATTTATGTCCTTACAAAAATCTATAATGTGCCGAAGGACAAGGCATCTAACAGTCTTATAGACATCCTGCGCTATAAGGGGATTACAAATGATGACAGGAAAGAACTCATTCGTGCATTGACTCTTTTCTCGGAGCAGGGGATTGATGTTGTTGATTGCATTTTATGTGCAAAGGCTGTTAGTAGCGGCGATAATCTTTTTTCATTCGATGAAGAATTAAACAAAGTCGCAAGGCACTTATAAAGATATTCAATTCGAAATATTCTTGATATATTGACATGTGTTGAGAACGTGTCGAAGTTGGCGACACGATGAACGTATCCAGATTTTGTGGTTTTTTGGACATGCTCTGTTGGATACGGGCATGATGTGGACCTGAGAGAGAATATATTATCAATAAGTTTTATAATAGTCGGGAAGGTGGTTAAGAAGGAGAAGAGGTATTAGGGTCAGAGAAATGAGCAGATGAAGACACTTAAACAATTCTTTTCTAAACCAGAAACAATACCAACTATCACAGCGTCGTATCTGGCTGATCTTGGCGAAGCACGCGGCAGGCAGGAACTATTCACAAAACAGGCGCCGCAGAGACTTAAGGTATTAAGAGAACACGCTCTGATTGAGAGTGCAGTTTCATCAACCCGTATTGAAGGCGTAACAGTTGATAATACCCGTGTCCGCACCATTATATTTGGTAAATCACATTTACGGGACCACGACGAGGAAGAAGTAAGGGGTTATCGCAATGCCCTTAAACTCATCCACGAACAACATCCCAAACTGTCTATATCTGAGGATACGATTTTCAAACTGCATAAACTGGCGAAGGGTGATATTTGGGATGCTGGTAAATACAAAGAGAAAGAAAGCGATATCATTGAGAAACACCCTGATGGGACTTCGCGTGTTCGCTTCAGAACGGTTTCCCCTGCTAAGACACCGACATTCATGGCTGACCTGATTAATCTCTGGAATCAGTGCCTGCGCGAACAGTGGGTTCATCCATTGGTTGTTATGGCTGCCTTCAATCTCGACTTTCTCTGCATTCATCCCTTCCGTGACGGAAACGGCAGGGTTTCAAGGCTGCTTCTGCTGCTTCAGTGCGATCATCTCGGTTATGAGGCTGGCAGATATATCAGCATTGAGCGGATAATTGAACAAAGCAAGGACCGCTATTATGAGACCCTTGAACAGAGTTCTCAGGGCTGGCATGACGGAAAACATGACCCCTGGCCTTATATAAACTATCTACTTTTTACAATTAAAGCCGCATACCGTGAGTTTGAAGAGCGTGTCGGGCAAATCATATCACCTAAAGGTGCAAAGACAGCACTGATAATGAGCGCTATCAATAGCAAGATAGGATTATTCCGGATAGCTGATATTCAAAGGCAATGTCCCGGGGTGAGTATTGATATGATCCGCAGGGTACTGAAAACTTTGCAGGCAGAAAGAAAAGTCAAATGCCTTGGACGCGGGCAGAGTGCCCAGTGGCAAAAGACAGAAAAATGGCGAATTAGGTAATATCTAATTAAATGGGTAATGAATTGGGTAATAGGTTCCGGCTTGATAACTGGCTTGATAAGATAATCATATCACGAAATGAAAATGTGATAAGATTATGCAAAAAACGTGTCGAAGTTGTCGACATGATGGATTTGTCCAAATTTTGTCTACGACTCGTAGAGAGGTTTTTTTGGACATATTCTGTTGAATAAGGGCGGGATGGGGGCACGAGAAAAAAGGAGATTATTTTATAGTTGAGTTTTATAATAGTCGGGAAGGTGGTTAAGAAGGAGAAGAGGTATTAGGTTAAAGTTTTTAGTGTCAGGATAGTTTAAATTTACTGCAGAAATTATTATGGAGACTTTATAATGGCAACACTAAATTTTAAAGGAAAAAGCTTTGTTCAGAATCATCATCTGGCTGTCAAGTATCATCAGTTGATCCCCAAGAAAGATAAAAGCCTTACCGACAAAGTCAGCCTCAATGACAATCTGATAATCCACGGTGATAATCTCATAGTCCTGAAATCCCTCCTGCCGACTTATGCCGGCAAGGTGAAATGTATCTACATTGACCCGCCATACAATACAGGCAACGAAAAATGGATTTATAACGACAATGTGAACAGCCCGATGATGCAGGAATGGCTTGGCAAGGTAGTGGACAAAGAAGACTTCACCCGCCACGACAAATGGCTCTGCATGATGATGCCGAGATTGAAGTTGCTGAGGGAGTTGTTGAGGGATGACGGGGTGATTTTTGTGAGTATAGACGATAATGAAGTTCATCATTTGAGGATGTTGATGGATGAGGTTTTTGGAGAACATAATTTCTTGACGAAGATTGCAGTTCAAAGTAATCCAAGGGGAAGGCAATCTGAAAGATACTTTGCATCAGTTCATGAATATTTATTAGTCTACGCAAAAGAATACGAGAAGTGTACTATGCAAGGGGCCGCTTTATCAGAATCACAAGTAAAAGAATATAAGCAGGTGGATGAAGAAGGCTTCAAATATAGGCTGCTTGGTCTGAGACAGCGCGGTGCTGCTTCAAGGAGAGAAGACCGCCCCAAAATGTTTTATCCAATTTATGTGAATCCTGAAGATGGAACTATTAGTCTGAGCAGGTCAAAGAAAAATTCAATTGAGGTATTACCCAAGAAGTCGACAGGTGAAGATGGTCGTTGGATGTGGTCAAAAGAAAAAGTTCAGGAGAATCTCGATATTGTTGAGACAAAATTGATAGGAACAAGAAACGAATGGGATATATTTGTTAGGGACTATTTATTGAGTGAAGAAGGTGAAACTAAGAAAAGCAAAAGCAAGACTTTGTGGCTTGATAAGAGCTTAAACTATCAAAATGGAAAAACTGAATTAAAAGAATTATTTGGTAAAGCGCCGTTTGAATATCCAAAGCCAACATCATTGATTAAGTATATTATTACCCTAGTTGGCGAAGATGAGGCAATTTATCTCGATTCCTTCGCCGGCTCAGGCACAACCGCCCATGCAGTATTAGACCTAAACAATGAAGACGGCGGAAATCGCAAATTCATTTTGGTTGAGTGTGAGGACTATGCAGATAAGATTACTGCTGAGAGGGTAAGAAGGGTTATCAAAGGTGTTAAAAAAAATCCCCCTCAATCCCCCTTTGCCAAAGGGGGACTTGAAAATATCCCCACTTTAGAAAAGGGGGGCAAGGGGGGATTTGAAGGTCTTGGCGGTTCTTTCAGTTATTTTGAACTCGGCGAGCCGATTGAGATGGAGAGCATACTGGAGGGCAAAAAGCTCCCTGATTACATGGAGCTTGCGCGATATATCTTTTACACAGCTACAGGAGAGGAGTTTAACCCTTCAAAAGTAAAACAGAGCAAGAACTTCATAGGCGAAACTAAAGACTACGAGGTATATCTGTTTTATGAGCCTGACATTGAGAAATTAAAGAAATTAGCCCTTACCCTTGACACTGCAAAGAAGTTAGGGGCATTCAAGGGTAAGAAGCGTTTGGTCTTTGCCCCTGCCAAATATCTCGACCTCAATGATGCAGACCTGATAGAAAAACACGGTTTGAAGGGGATTGAATACTGTCAATTGCCGTTTGAGATATATAAGATGAGGGGATAGTGAAGCATAGGGGGGAGGTTATGGTAGTGAGGGAAATAGGGTAAAGAATCCATCATATGCGATTGTCTGGTGAAATTAGAGACCATCTCGTAAAAGCACGGGATTCGGCTTTATTAGCGGTTGAAACCTACAACAGACCTACCGCTGTTTTTCGTTCTGGTGCGTATATAGTTTTAATGAACATCGCTTGGACATCTTTATTTCATGCGGTGTTTTTTAAGAAGAGACTTAAGCCGTATTATAAGAAGTCGGGTTCAAACAGATATATAAAAGTTGATGGCGAATTCAAATGCTGGGAACTGAATGAATGTTTAAAACAATATTATAAAGACCAGAATCCTCCGGTTAGGAAAAATCTGGACTTTTTTATAGGACTTAGAAATAAAATTGAACATCGTTCCATGCCAGAGTTAGACCCTGAAATATTTGGTGAATGCCAAGCAATGTTGATGAATTTTGAAAATCTTTTATGCCAAGAGTTCGGAGATAGACATGCACTAAAGACAGGCTTAACCTTCTCTTTGCAGCTTGCTACTTCGCCTCATATGAATCAGTTAAAAGCAATGAGAGCTTCGAGCAAACAATTAGCGAAAAATGTTAAAGGTTACATAGAAAGATTTCGTACTTCTCTGAGCGATGATGTTCAGGGCAATATGGAATACAGCTTTAAGGTATTTCTAATTCCCAAGATACATAGTCATAGCAAGTCATCTGACTTAGCAGTTGAATTTATTCCTTATGATAAATTGAAGCCAGAAGAAATGGACCAGTACAGCAGGCTTATTGCATTAATAAAGCCAAAAGAAGTAACTATTGCTAATTTAGGTGGTTATAAACCGTCTGATGTAGCTAAAAAAGTTGAAGCAGCTATCGGTAAACCGTTTAAAACTAGCAGTCATCACGTGAAATGCTACAAGCTTTTTAATGCCAGGCCCGCTTCCACTAGTTCTAATCCTGAAGCATGTGACAACAGGTATTGTTACTATGACGCAGTTCACAAAGATTATGTTTATAAAGAAGCATGGGTAAGCTTTTTAATTGAAAAGCTATCTGATGAAGCTGAATACAACGGATTATTTAAACGAGGCATAGAATCATAACATATCCCTTGCAGTTGACGAACCGTACCTGAACTCATGGCTCGGATATTGAGGCGAAATTACGGGACGAGGGGCAAGAGGTAAAGAGATTTGAGATTTGAGATTTCAAATTTGAAATTAAAAGAGGCAATACCATGACCTACGAGCGGTTTGAGGA
>JBFLZU010000118.1 GCA_040756155.1 Nitrospirota bacterium
TATGCACCATTCATGCCTGTAGAGAAGTTACAATATATCTTTGCTCTCTTTGCCATCTTTCCATTCAATCCCTTTCGTCTATAAAGATAATGAGCAGATATCTTATAATAGAATCTCCCGAGTGTTCCAGAGAGCGTTCCATCTCTGTTTTCCTTCCACTGTATCTTTCTCTCATTATCGTTTATGACTACTATTAAGTATATCTTCCCTGCCTGCATCCCCCTTATATCTACCTCGCTTGGATTAGGGATACCTTTCATTGGTCCAAACTGTGTATGTGAATGAAAGTCTCCGAGTACCTGTAGCCTTTCGAATTTCTTGAGTATCTCTTCTATTTTTTTATGTCTCCTGCGCTGAAAGACAACACCCTTCGGTTTTCTCTTCGCTGTCTGGTATGTGAAGGCATGTTCTATTATAAACCTGTCCTCAAGCCGATAACCAAGAAGTATGCCAAGACATTCTTTTTTATATACCTCTGCTGAGCTGAGAACCAGATCCATAAAAGCGCTTTCTGAAATATACACCTTCATCTTCTATAAAAATAGTATAAATATAACTCTTATAATTTATATTCCGGCACCTTCACAGAGAGCACAGGACATGGAGCACTTCTAACTACCTTCTCAGCAGTACTACCAAAGATAATACGTTCAATACCTCTGCGTCCATACGTCCCGATAACGATTAGATCAATTTTTTCGTCAGAGGCTGCCTTTATTATCTCCTCTGCAGGCAGACCTCTAACCAGGATCGTTTTTATATCCTTGATTTCCTTTAGAGCTTCTCTGCAATACCTTTCCAGATCCTTTGCAGCATTTTCTTCCATTTCCTTGTATATCTGATCAAGCTGCATGTGAGGCACATGCCACCCGGCAGTCGCAGATATATCATGTATCACATGCATGAGATAAAGTTTTGCACCATATTCTTTAGATAGTGATGCTGCGTACTTCAGTGCGTTATTTGAACCTTCTGAAAAATCTGTTGGTAAAAGTATTCTTTCGATCTTCATAAAGCCTCCTCTAATATTCACCTCTGAGGTATTCTGCTGATTCTTCTGGAGGTGTATATATCACAAAAAAACCTGAGCTCAACTCAAATCCTGTTACCATTTTCAGTTTCGGAATAATCTCGATATGCCAGTGAAAATCATCCATGAGGGTAAACCAGTGCCCTTTCCGTGGCATTCGATTTGGTGCTGTATGCAGAGAATAATTGTATGATGGATTATTGAGAACTGATTTTATCCTATTAAGAATATCAGTCAGTATAGATGCAAGTGATGCAATCTCTGAGTCATCAACATCCTGAAATGCACAATTGTGTCTCTTGGGAAGCAGCCATGTCTCAAAAGGAAATATCTGGGCAAAAGGACAGAACGCGATAAAATCCTTATTCTCTACCACAACCCTCAGCCCTGTTTTCTGTTCCTCTTTTATTATATCGCAGAATATACATCGCTCCTTTATGGAGAAATAATTCTTTGCCCCATCAAGCTCTTCTTTTATCCTTTTTGGTGTTACTGGTGTAGCAATAAGCTGTGAGTGGGGATGTTCCATGGTAGCACCTGATGCCTCCCCATAGCTTTTAAAAATCAGCACATATCTAAGTCTGGAGTCCTTTTCAAGATCAATGATCCTCTCCCCGTAGGTAGTAAGCACCTTTTCCATCTGGCTTGCTCCTATATCCTCAGGCCACCTCGTGTGTTCAGGAGATTCTATTATTATCTCATTCGCACCTATACCATTCATCTTATCGTACATTCCTACACCCTGTCTGTTAATGTTACCTTCTATTCTCAGGATGGGAATCCTGTTCGGAATAACTCTCGTAAGCCATTTCCCTGTTTCTTTATCTTTAACAGTCATTATCTCCTTTGTTGTTTTATTCTCCGCTCCTGGGCAGAATGTACAGCTTTTATCTTTAGGGATGAAGGGGTCAAGATCATAATCAGATAGTTTTTTCGTATCATCTTTGGCTGTGATGGTCCACCTTCCGAGAAGTGGGTCTTTTCTCAGTTCAAACATCTGCTCCTCTGTTTTTCTCGTAGATTATTCTTAGTCCCTCTAATGTAAGAGATGGCTTTACAATCTTTATATATCTTGAAAGTGGCACTATCAGCTCTGCAAATCCTCCTGTAGCAATTATGTGAGGAAGGTTTTCTCCCCATCGATTTGATAGTTCAAATTTTATTTCCTCAATAATTCTATCTACAGCACCAACATGTCCGAGCAGTATCCCTGATTGCATGCTTTTGACTGTTGTATCACCTATAATCATATCTGGTTTTTCTAATGATACTCGGGTTAGCCTCGATGCCTTGTTCCAGAGTGCCTCGGCAGAGATAGTCAAGCCTGGCATTATTACACCACCAATGTATTCTGCATTCTGAGAAATAACACAAAAAGTAGTTGCAGTTCCAAAATCTACAATTATCGCTGGACCGCCATAAAGTGTATATACTGCTACAGCGTTAACTATCCTATCCGCACCAACCTCATCGGGATTCTTATAGCATATATTAAGCCCTGTATTGATACTACTTGATACGATAAGAGGTTTTACCCCATAATATTTTTTTAGTGTGTTTTCTATAACCGGTGTAAGTGGTGGCACCACAGATGATACAATCGCATCATGAATATCTTCTTTCTTTATTTCTTTAATGGAAAGCAACTCTGTCATCAAAATCCCATATTCATCCGAAGTAATATGCATCTTTGTAGATAGTCTCCAGCTTGCCTTAAGCAAATCCCCCTTAAAGACGCCTACCACGATATTTGTATTACCTATGTCAACCGCCAGTAACATAACTATTTTATTACCGTTACATCCCCGGAACTCGCAAGTTCAAATGAGCCATCAGGAAATCCTATAATCAGTCTTCCATCCTCATCGATACCTTCGGCTTTTCCCTCTATTACCTTCTTTGGTGTAGAGAGCCTTATCCTTTTTCCAAGTATGGATGAAAGATTTATCCATTCATTTAAGACTGGATGGATACCATCCTTTTTATACACCCTATACCAGTATCCAATTCCCTTTAAAAGGGGTATAAGAATGTCTATCCTTTTTACCTCGTGTCCCAATTCTCTCTTAATTGATGTTGCCGTTTTCTGAAGGCCGTCTGGAAGGATTGATATATCCATATTGACATTGATTCCTATACCGATGACTACATAGTTGACCCTGTCCATCTCAGAATCCATTTCTATTAGTATACCCCCTAATTTTCTGTCTCTTACAAGGATATCGTTTGGCCACCTTATCGTTACAGGAAGTGAAAGTGTCTTCCTTAATACGGATGCAACTGCTACAGCTACCAACATAGTTATTCTGGTTGCCTTTGCAGGAACCAACTCTGGCTTCAGTATAATAGAGATATAAAAGTTTACCCCAGGTGGTGAGACCCATACTCTACCGAGCCTGCCTCTTCCTTTACTCTGGTTTTCCGCCATTATCACGGTTCCTTCATCATATCCCTTCTCTGCAAGTTCTCTTGCCTTTGTATTCGTTGAATCAACCTCATCAAACAAAAACACATACTTTCCTATCAACTCACTCTTCAGAGCAGATTCTATCTCATTGGATAAAAGAATATCGGGTACATGCATAAGTCTATATCCTTGCTAATTACTCCTGAATTTCTCGGCGATGGCCCTTTGAAATCTCGGTCTATATATGAGTTCAAATAATTCTTCTTTGCCGGGGAAGAGGCGTGAAGCTACCCCTTTAACACCCTCAACAAGCTGACTTGCCTCAAGCATGGTTACATTGGTCTGCATGATGACACTCATAGTAAGATCGACAACAAACCTCAATTCTCTTATTTTCCTATTTTCTTCCCTGATATCTTCTTCCCTTCCCATCTGCATACCCCATAGAGAACACATGTGCCACATTTTGGATTCTTAGCCGTGCATACCTTTCTACCAAAAAGTATCATGGCGAGTGTGAAAGTAGTCCACTTTTCTTGTGGTATTTGCCTTGTGAGATTCTCTTCAACCTTATCTGGATCAGAGGAGGTTGCCAATCCAAGTCGATTAGAAACCCTCAGGACATGGGTATCAACCGCTATCGCCTGTCCCTTAAATGCATTACCAATCAGTATATTGGCAGTTTTTCTGCCAACTCCTGGAAGTGTTATCAGTTTAGAGATATCCTGTGGTACCTTTCCACCGAATTCCTCGATTATCTTTTTTGCCCCTTTAATGATATATGCTGCCTTGTTTTTATAGAAAGTTATCTCTTTTATGTCGTTCTCTAAATCTTTTATATCTACCATTGCATAGTCTTTTACGCTTTTATATTTTTTGAAAAGCCTGCTGCTAATCTGATTTACCTTTAAATCTGTGCACTGTGCAGCAAGGATAGTAGCTATAAGTAACTCTAATGGATTGTTAAAACTTAAGGCAAGTTTTGGCTCTGGGTATATCTTCTCAAGAAGATTTAATATCTCGCCAACCCGCTCCTTCATCTCTATTTCTGTCTTCTGTCTTCTCTGTGATCTGTTTACTATCTACTGTCTACTGTTTTTTAAGTATTTCTACGTCCACCTTTCCTTTAAGCATATCTTTAAACCTCTGTGCATCTGACTCAGAACCTACTATGGCTCCATAGTGCATTGGAATTGTAAGTTTTGGTTTTATATCAAGTGCTGCCTTGACTGCCTCTTCTGCAGTCATAACATATGTACCGGATACTGGAAGTAGTGCAATGTCTACCTTGAAGTTTTTCATCTCCGGGATATAATCTGTATCACCCGCTATATAAATCCTCTGTCCTTGCACTATAAAGATGAACCCTACCCATCCATTAGCTTTTGGATGAAATGGTTTATTGATATTGTATGAAGGGACTGCTTCGATCTCTACCCCACTAACATTAATCCTGTCTCCAGGTTTAACAGTCTTTATGTTTCCTCTGAGTTTTCTAGCACAGTCCGCAGTGGTAACAATTGTCGTGTTTGGTCCCTGAATCTTTTTTACATCCTCTGGTGAGCAGTGGTCGTAGTGCTCATGTGTAATAAGGATTATATCTGCAGTATCAGACTTCTTAATCTGAAATGGGTCTGTGTATATTGTCTTTTCATCAACAATCTTAAATGTATCATGTCCTAACCATGTAATATTTTTAAGCATCTTTCGCACCTCCTTCGTCTTTTGCTTTTGAAGCTCAGCTAACTGTAGTGAGCTTCGAAATGTAAGGAATTGTTTTGTTTCATATTCGCTCGCTAACGCTCGCTGTGCATTTTCAATCCCTGAAACAGAAGTGGATATAACAATGCTGACTATAAGAAACACGAATAGAAGAATACCACCATCTAATATCCCAAAAATCTTTCGATTTTTGGGAGCCCCTTCTTTAGCTCGATGCATATACAAAACACCTCCCTATACCGTTATCTATTGAACAGCCTTAATATAGCATAGATTAAATAGGATTGACAATGACCTTTTTAAAAGGCTATATTATCCAAAATTTTCAGAGGAGGGGTAGCCATGGGTAAAATCAGGAGGGCACTTATAAGTGTTTCAGATAAAAGGGAAATCTCTTCTTTTGCGAGGAGACTGGCTGATTTTAATGTAGAGATAATATCAACAGGTGGCACGGCAAGGACATTGATAGAATCAGGGCTTACCATCACGGAAATATCTGATTTTACAGGGTTTCCTGAAATGCTGGATGGGAGGGTAAAAACCCTTCACCCAAAGGTTCATGGTGGATTGCTTGGTATAAGGGACAATCCTGAACACAGAAGACAGATGAATGAATACGGAATAAAGCCCATTGATATGGTGGTTGTAAATCTTTATCCATTTGAAAAGACAATAAATAAATCGGATTGCACCCTTGAAGAGGCGATCGAAAATATAGATATAGGTGGACCTGCTATGCTCCGTTCTGCGGCTAAAAACTTCAAGGAGGTGGTAGTAATAACTGACCCTGATGACTATCAATTGGTAGCTGATGAAATGGAGAGACTCGATGGCGATGTTAGTGCAGAGACCAGATATATCTTAGCAATGAAGGTGTTTCAGCATACCTCAAGATACGACAGTATTATCTCGAGATACTTAGAATCGAGGGTATGGAGCCGAGAGTCGAAATTCCCGCAGATACTAACCCTTCAATTCGAGAAGGAGCAGGATCTCCGGTATGGAGAAAACCCTCACCAGAGGGCAGCCTTTTACAGGGAATTCAATGTCAAGGAGCCATGCGTAGCAACAGCAAGACAACTGCAGGGGAAAGAGCTTTCATTTAATAATATACTGGATGCGAACTCGGCACTTGAACTCGTGAAGGAGTTTGCTGAGACATCCGCGGTCATAATAAAACATAACAATCCCTGCGGTGTAGCAAGGGCAGAAAGGCTCGTTGAGGCATACAGGATGGCAAGAGAGGTTGACCCTGTATCTGCATTTGGTGGTGTAATAGCCTTTAACCATATAGTAGACGCTGAAACCGCAAAGGAGATAACCTCAACTTTCGTAGAGGTGGTCATTGCTCCGGGTTTTACGGAGGAGTCGATAGAGATATTTAAGTCAAAGAAGGATATACGGCTTCTTGACATTGGTGCTGAGATAAAGGGCGAATCTCAAGGGGTGGACATGAAAAAAGTGGTTGGAGGTCTGATATATCAGGACAGAGATCTTGGTAAGATTGAAGATATAAAGGCACTTCGGGTTGTAACAAGGCGCACACCAACAGATAGCGAGTACAGGGCGATGGAACTTGCATGGAAGGTATGCAAGCATGTAAAATCGAATGCGATTGTATATTCAAATCCAGATGTTGTAGTAGGTATAGGCGCAGGACAGATGTCGAGGGTGGATTCTGCAAAGATAGGCATAATGAAGGCGCGCTTCCCTGTAAAGGGTACGGTTATCGCATCTGATGCATTCTTCCCGTTCAGAGACTCTATAGACGCAGCATCAGAGGCAGGGGTAACTGCAATCATCCAGCCCGGTGGTTCGCTCAGGGATGAAGAAGTTATTCATGCGGCTGACGAGCATGGAATGGCAATGGTATTTACAGGAATGAGACACTTCAGACACTAACTTAGAGGGTCAAGGGGTAAGAGTTGAATTTGGTAGACAACGAGGTTTATCCTCGTTGAATCAGAGAGAATCAACGGACATAAAGTCCGTTGTCTACCGAATAGGATTTGATAATTTCAAAAAATTATGAAGGTTCTTGTAATAGGCAGTGGTGGAAGAGAGCATGCCCTTGTCTGGAAGTTAGCACAGAGCACAAAGGTGCGTAAGATATTCTGCGCCCCTGGCAATGCAGGGATATCTACGATAGCCGAATGTATAAATATCAAGCCTGATAATATAGAAGACCTTCTCACATTCGCAAAATATGAGGCGGTTGACCTCACCGTTATTGGTCCTGAACTTCCACTTACGCTCGGTATAGTTGATGCATTTGAAAAAGAGAGGTTAAGAATCTTTGGCCCTAACAGGAGGGCATCACAGATAGAAGGAAGTAAGGCGTTTGCAAAGGAATTGATGCGGAGATATGGCGTTCCAACCGCCGAGTTCAGGGTATTCTCATCCATCCGTGAGGCAGAGGAATACATAAGGTTAAAGGGCGCACCTATAGTTGTCAAGGCAGACGGACTTGCAGCAGGAAAGGGCGTCATTGTTGCAAATACTGTGGATGATGCGATTAATACCCTCAGACTGATAATGAAAGAGCGGGTATTCGGTGAGGCAGGCAACAGGGTTGTTATTGAAGAGCATCTTCAGGGCGAAGAGGCATCATTTATGGTATTTACAGACGGGAAGACGATACTTCCCATGGCGTCTTCCCAGGACCACAAGAGGTTGTATGACAATGATGAAGGTCCGAATACAGGTGGAATGGGTGCATATTCACCTGCCCCTGTAGTCACAAGGAGATTGGAAAAGAAGATAATGAATAATATTATGGCTCCTGTAATCAGGGGGTTAAGGTCTGAAGGGATAAATTATAAAGGTGTTTTATATGCAGGATTGATGATTTCAGATGGAGAACCAATAGTTCTTGAGTTCAATGCACGATTTGGAGACCCTGAGATACAGCCCGTAATAGTCAAGATGAAGAGTGATATTGTTCCTGTGCTTGAGAGTGTTGTTGAAGAGAGACTCTCTGAGGTAGATATAGAGTGGGATACGAGGGCCGCTGTATGTGTTGTAATGGCATCTGAAGGCTATCCGGGTAAATACAGAAAGGGTGATATAATCGAAGGGCTAAGTGAATCTATAAAACTGGATAATGTTATTGTCTTTCATGCAGGCACAGAGATTAAAGATGGGGAATTTGTTACTGCAGGAGGAAGGGTCTTAGGAGTTACCTCACTTGGCATGGGAATAAAGACAGCAATAGAGAATACATATAAAGCTGTAAGTAAAATAAAATGGGAAGGGGTTCATTACAGGAAGGATATAGGGAGAAAAGGATTAAGGATTAAGGATTAAGGGGTAAGGGTTGAGTTAATGATTGATCTGCATACACATTCAATATTCAGTGATGGAGAACTTCTTCCCTCCGAGCTTGTAAGAAGGGCAGTTGTAATAGGATACACAGCCATAGCCATTACAGATCATGTTGATAGCTCTAATATCGATTTTGTAGTACCCCGTATAGTCAGGGTATGTGAGGAATTAAACAGATTCTGGGAAATAATCGCAATACCAGGCGCAGAAATCACACATGTGCCTCCAGAGACAATACCATCCATGGTAAAGATGGCAAGAGAACTCGGTGCAAAGATTGTGGTTGTTCATGGTGAAAGCCCTATTGAACCAGTTATTACTGGAACGAACATGGCAGCGATAGAGGCTGGTGCTGATATACTCGCTCACCCTGGATTCATAACAGATGAAGAGATTGCTCTGGCTCATGAGAGAGGGATTCATTTAGAACTCACATCAAGGAGAGGACACTGTATTTCAAACGGCTTCATCGTCACAAAGGCAATGCTCTTCGGGACTAAGTTGGTAATCAATACCGATGCTCACTCACCTGCAGACCTTATATCAGATATAGATGCAGAGAGGATACTTCTATCTGCTGGTTTACCAAAAGAAAGGATTATTGAAGTATTCAACAATTCTAAGAAGATAGTGGAGGAAAAATCTGGCAAGATTTAGAAAAAAGGTAAAAAAGAAAATAGTACCAGAAGAGCCAAAAAGCATATTTACCCCTGTGCTTGTTTTTATACAGGAAAGACGACGGTTCTTTATCATTGCATCTGCATCGATCTTTATGGTTGTGTTGACCATTGCAGGAAGTATCTATGCAAATATATATATCAACAAAAAGGCTGAGGCATTAATGTATGATGCCTCAGTTGAGTATTATCAGGATACCAAATACAATAAGGCACTGGAGTTGTATAATCAGGTTGTTACAAAATATCCAAGAACAAAGAGTGCCCCTTTAGCACAATTCGGGGTAGGAAATTCATACTACAAGATGGGTGATTTCGACAATGCTATTAAATCTTATAGGGTTTTTATTGACAGATATCATAAAGTTACATGGCTTCTTCCACTGGTTTATCACAAAATGGGATACGCATATCTGCGGGTGGGAGATACATCTAAGGCAATCGAATCATTCGAACTTGCATCAAGGTCAGAAGAATGTGGGATCAGAGACCTCTGTTATCTTGAAATAGCAAGGATATACGAGTCTATAGGGGAAAAGGGTAATGCCATCAAGAATTATCAGGTTATTGTAGAAAAATTTCCCTTCTCACCATGGCTAACAGAGGCTTCTGAATCAATCAAGAGGCTTAAGAAGGATTAAAAAGGATTAAGAGTAAGTAATCCTTTTCTTCTTTTTCTTGCTCTTTTTTACATTATCCGTTTCCGCATATAACCCCTTTTTAGGTATGAAAATTCGGTCTCCTGCTGATAGAATATGCCCCTTCGTTAAGGCGTTCGCTTCTATAATTGTTTTATATGAGACACCGTATCCCTTTGCAATTTTCTTTAAGGTATCTCCTTTCTTGACGGTATAGAAGTTACCACTGAGTCTTTCATTCTCTGGTATCTGTTCGATATTTGTGAGAAATTCCTCTTTTGTTCCAAAAGGTAATCTTATTTTATACTCAGAATGATTTGGAGGTGTACACCATCGTTTCAGTTCAGGATTAAGTTCCTTGATCTCTTCGACAGATACACCTGCCGCTTTTGCAATTACCTTTAGATCGGTAGGGGTATTGATCACAACTTCATCAAAAAGAAACGGTTCGTGGGGTTGCACCTCAAAACCAAAACTCTGAGGGTCTTTGGCTATTATGGTAGCGGCTATATATCTTGGAACATATTCTTTTGTCTCGCGCTTGATGTAGCGTGTCTCCCTTATTTTCCAGAAATCATCAACCTTTGTCTTTGTGAGTGCTTTCATTACCGTTCGCTCACCAGCATTATATGCAGCAAGTGCCAGTTTCCATGATCCAAACATTTCATAGAGGTCTTTAAGATATAAAGCAGCAGCCTCCGTGGATTTAATAGGGTCGCGTCTCTCATCAACCCACCAGTTAATCTTTAGCCCATACCGCTTTGCTGTAGATGCAATAAACTGCCATGGACCACTTGCCTTGGCACGAGAATAAGCATAGGGATTAAATCCACTTTCTACCAGTGGCAGATAGACAAGGTCTTCTGGAATCTCTTTATCCCTTATTATCTCCCTCATAAGGTCTAAATATCTCTCTGACCTGTTAAGCCAGAGATTGAAGCGGTCTCTGATAGCGTAAGTGAAAAGCTTGATACTTTTCTCAACGGCGTTGTTTATAACAATCGGGACATCCAGATTAACAAGAGAGGCATAATAATTTACAGAATTAATGATTTGCTGTGGACTATCAGATATATCATCTCTTGTGTTTTTGTCCGGTGATACATGAGAATCTGTTTCTTCTTTCTGGTTTATTTCACTAACAGTTGTTGGATCTGCATGGGTGTTTTTAAAAAATAAAAAGATAATTGCAAACAAGATGAGGGGATACCACAAAAAGTTATAAGACTTTAACATCGTTATGCCTCCTTTCACATGACATATCTAAAATAAGAATTGACACAGCTTGACAAAACTTTTACCCTAAAATTCAAGTAATGTCAAGCAAAATTATCTTGGCTGTTTCATAAAAACAAAATGTCTTGACTTAACTAACTGTATTGTCTATAGTATTTATCGTATCTGCTCAAATCACTTAATCCTTGATAAGGCATAAAGATCGATAAGGAGGTATGAGGAATGTCTGAGTTAAGTAATAGGGAACCAGTACAGGTAGTTGATGTACTCGGTAGGGTCTGTCCATATCCTCTCTTAATGACCAAGAAGGCGATTGAAAAGGCTCAGAGCGGCCAAGTAATTAAGGTAATATGTGATGCTCCTGCCTCAGCAGAGGATAGTATACCGAAATTCTGTGAAAAAACGGGACACAAGTTTGAAGCTGTCAGGCTTGAGGATAAAGGTTACTGGGAGCTCTACATTCAAAAAGCTTGATTGTAAAAATAAATTGTTAACCCACTATCTCTACCACGCTGAAAAAATATGGAATCTCAAAGGCTGCCGACTCTTGTGAGTCTGAACCATGAACGATGTTTTGTTCTACATCAGAGGCAAAGTCTGCCCTGATAGTTCCCGGCGCAGCATTCGCTGGATTTGTCGTACCCATAAGTTCACGATTTTTATTTATAGCATCTTCGCCTTCAAGAACGATCAGAACTACAGAACCTGAAGACATAAATTCGGTAAGGCTTTTATAGAATGGCTTATCTTTATGGACAATGTAAAAACCCTCAACTTCTTTTTTACTCAGATGTGCCATCTTCATCGCAATTAGTTTAAGTTTATTGTTCTCAAATCTCTTTATTATCTCGCCTATGAGACCTTTAGATACGCCGTCAGGTTTTATTATCGAAAGTGTCCTCTCAATCACTTCAACCTCCTGTAACATCCATCTTTAACTTTTCTATCCCTTTTCTTACCGAATCTACAGACCTGAGAAATGCTGCCATTTCTTCATCCGTTAACTTGAGTTCAAGTATGTCTTCCACACCACCCCTACCGAGCTTCACAGGAACTCCTGCATAGATGCCTCTCACGCCATAGCGTCCATCAAGATAGGCAGCACACGGTAGTATCTTTTTTTTATCCTTTATGATAGCCTCTACCATCTCTACTACTGCTGAAGATGGAGCATAATACGCACTACCAGTCTTTAAAAGACCGACTATCTCTGCACCACCATCTCTGGTTCTCTTTATGATTGCATCAATTTTATCTGAAGGAATAAGTTCGATAATAGGTATACCAGCAACCGTTGTATATCTTGGAAGCGGCACCATATCGTCGCCATGGCCGCCAAGCACCATCGCATGGATATTCTCTATAGATACACCGAGTTCCATAGAGATAAATGCACGGAACCGAGCAGAATCCAATATCCCTCCCATACCAATAACCCTGTTCTTTGGAAATCTACTTTCCACAGCAGCCACATAGGTCATAACATCCATAGGGTTTGTTACAATTATAATCACAGAAGAGGGGGACTTCTTTGAGACCTCAGCAGTAACAGATCTGACAATCTCAAAATTAGCCATAATCAGATCATCCCTGCTCATGCCTGGTTTTCTCGCCAGCCCTGCTGTTATAACCACTACATCAGAGTTAGCGGTATCTTCATAAGTGTTTGTCCCGATAGAGAAACAATCAAACCCTTCTACAGGGGCGCTTTCTGCAAGATCAAGTGCCTTTCCTTGAGGAAGCCCTTCCACAACATCAACAAGGACAACATTGGCGAGTTCTTTCTCGAGTATTCTCTGGGCTGTAGATGCCCCCACATTCCCTGCGCCTATGATTGATACCTTTCTTCTCATCTATAACTTTTTGTAAATTCCTTTATCACGGCATCAGCCATTTCTGATGTGCCAACTGCTGAAGAGTCATCAGGTGAAGTTTTCATATCATATGTAACATATCTCCCTTCAGCGATTATGGATGCTATCGTATTCTCCAATCTCTCCGCAGCATGCCTCTCCCCTATATAGTTAAGCATCATTACCCCTGAAAGCATCATGGCTGTTGGATTTACCTTGTTCATACCTCTATATTTTGGGGCGCTTCCATGTGTAGCCTCAAAAATTGCAATATTTTCCCCGATATTTGCTCCTGGAGCAACACCAAGTCCTCCTATCAGCCCTGCTGCGAGATCAGAGATTATGTCTCCATATAGATTTGGCATCACAAGTACATCGAACGCCTCAGGTCGTCTTACAAGCTGCATACACATATTATCTACTATCCTGTCATCAAATTTTAAATCAGGATACTCCGTAGCAACCTCCCTCGCAGTCTCGAGAAAGAGACCATCTGAATATTTCATAATATTTGCCTTGTGAACAGCAGTAACCTTTTTCCTGCCATTTGCCCTTGCATACTCAAATGCAAACCTTACTATCCGTTCTGAACCCTTCACCGAGATTGGCTTTATGCTTATTCCAGAGTCATCAGCGATGGATATGCCTGTTGTATTAGCCACGGTTTCTCTAATCTTCTTTGCCCCTTCAGTTCCAACTTCATATTCTATTCCTGCATAGAGGTCTTCTGTATTTTCACGGATTATTACAATGTCAACCTTATCGAATCTTGAGGGAACACCCCTATAGAGTTTACATGGTCTAAGACAACAGTAAAGGTCAAGATTTCTCCTCAGGGTAACATTAACACTCCTGAAGCCACCTCCTACAGGTGTCGTAATAGGTCCTTTTAATCCAATCCTGTTGCGTTTTAATGATTCAATAACACCTTCAGGGAGTGGATTACCCGTTTTGTTATATACATCTATCCCTGCTTCCTGTATATCCCACGCAAAATTTACACCTGTTGCATCGAGCACCCTTCTTGTTGCCTCGGTTATTTCTGGGCCAGTACCATCGCCTGGAATGAGGGTTATTTGGTATATCATTTTTGTTACCAATCACTCGTTACCCTCAGATTTAGGGCATGATTGTCAAAATTTTCTTTGCCTGCTCTGGGTATGATGCTATAAACCTCAGTTCATCGTCTGTCAGAGGCTTCTGTGTATGGAGGTTAGCATACCGAACAAGTTCGAGTATCCTTCTTGCCTCAGCATCATCGTGAAAATGTACCCCTAATTTTTCATAGACATGCCGGAATCCTTTAATACCGCCATACGCTCCTGTGGTTATTATCCTTCCTGTCTCGAGAAGCTCTGGTTCACCCCTACCCACATCCTCTGGTTCATAAAGTTCATAATTTCTTCTATCCTTGAGCATACCATCAGCATGGATTCCCGACTCGTGAGCAAAGGCATTTGCACCTATCCCTGGATGGGTTATCGGTATAGGTATTCCGAAGGTGTAAGATGCATATCTCGAAATCTTCCACGCCTTTTTGAGATCTATATGTTCATCAAGAAGCATTCTGTCTTTGAATCCACTTGAATATTTGAATGCAAGTATGATTGAAACAAGGTCACAATTCCCTGCCCTTTCGCCATATCCGTTTACAGTCGTATTTATATAGGTATCCATTCCACCATCTATAGCACCTAATGCCCCTGCAGCCGATGTTGCCTCAGCCATACCAAGGTCGTTGTGGCAGTGCATCTCAATAGGTATGCCAGATTTTTCGGCTATCGTCCTTATCCTTGTATAAATGGTTAATGGATCGTCTGCACCAAGTGTATCACAATAGCGGAATCTGTCAGCCCCGTGTTCCTTACCTACCGATGCAAACTCAATAAGCCTATCGAGTTCTGTTCTTGAGGCATCCTCTGCATTCACGCCTATTGTTTCCGCACCGTGGGCTTTTGCTGCATCAACTGCATCTGTAACAGACTTCAATATGTCCTTCCACTCTTTCTTTCCTCGGAACTTTGCTTCAATCATTATGGGAGAGGTAGACATGGATAGATTCAGATGTTTTATCTTTGGACAGTTTTTGAACGTAGTCTCTACATCCTCTACAACAGCCCTGCACCATCCCTCAAGATGTAGCCTTTTAATAACCCCCATCTCTGCAAGTTCGAGATTTGCATTTATATAATTGACTTCATGTCTGAGAACAGGAAAACCAACCTCACTCTGATAGAAGCCCATCTCATCAAGATAGATATTAAGCATGGTCTTAGCAAGCTTGCTGAGAAGTATCCTTGATGTCTGGACCCCATCTCTGTTTGTAACATCTATCAGATATATCTTCTTTTTCATACGCCTTCCTTTCTCCATGATTTGTTTAACATAAGTCAGGGATCTTGCCTGACAGGATTTTATAACATAAATACGAGGAGAGTTACAAGACCCATCGCCTACATCTTCTCAGGTGCTGATACACCGAGTATTGTCAATGCGTTCCTGAGCGTGATGCCACACGCATTTATAAGATAAAGCCTTGCATAGGTCAACTCCTGGTCTTCAGAAATAATCCGATATTTATTATAATAACTATGAAGATAAGATGCAAGTTCATGAAGATAGGATGTAAGCCTGTGAGGCTCAAGGGCAATAACAGCCCCTTCAAGAATAAGTGGATAGAAACAGATAAGCCTGAGGATATCTATCTCTTCAGGAATATCAAGTCTTGTAAGATTTACCTTATTTATCTCAGGGGGGATGGCGCCTTTCTCTTTAGCGTGTCTGAAGACGCTCGATATCCTCGCATGGGCATACTGAACATAATAAACCGGATTTTCTTCTGATTGTTTCTTAGCAATCTCCAGATCAAATTCAAGATGACTATCAGGACGCCTTGTAAGAAATATAAATCTTGTAGCATCAACACCTACCTCCTCTACAACCTCCCTGAGGGTTATAAATTCTCCTGTCCTTGTTGACATCGCCACTGGTTTTCCACCCCTAAGCAATGTCACAAGCTGTACAAGGAGTATCTTTAACGGTTCAGGGTCATAGCCCAGTATCTTTACCATCGCCTTCATTCTCGGGACATAGCCGTGATGATCAGCACCCCATACATCAATTATCTTTTTGAATCCCCTCTCGAATTTATTCTTATGGTATGCAATATCAGAAGCAAAATATGTTTTCTCTCCACCTCTACGGACGACTACCCTGTCTTTATCGTCACCGAAGTCTACTGATCTCAGCCAGAGGGCGCCATCCTCTTCATATATATGTCCATCTTGCTGCAATTCCTTTATAATCTTATCAACCTCTCCATTTCTGTAAAGGTCACTCTCAGAAAACCACTTATCAAACTTCACACGAAATAGGCTTAAATCATTCTTTATTCCATCGAGTATCTCTCCTGCTGTATACTCTGAAAAGAATGCGATGCATTCTTCTTCAGAAACCTTCGTCAAAGAGTATTTATCGCTGTAGTTCGAGAAGAGATGTCTTGCAATTTCTCTGATATAAGCTCCTGCATATGGGCTCTCTCTGCCTTGTAGGCGATGATAAGATGACTCATCTATCAAGCCATTTTCTTTAAGTATCTCCTGATACCTAAGATATGTAGAGACGCCGAGATTCTTCATCTGTGTCCCTGTATCATTTATATAGTACTCACGATGGACATCGTATCCTGCCACCACTGACAGAAGATTCGCAATCGCATCCCCGACAGCTGCACCCCTCCCATGCCCAATATGTAAAGGTCCTGTCGGATTGGCGCTTACGAACTCTACCTGAACCTTTAAACCCATTCCTGTATCAATCCTCCCATAATCACTACCCTTTTCAACAATATCCCTCAGGGTCTCATACCAGTAGGACTTTTTAAACCTGAAGTTTATAAATCCTGGACCAGCGATATCTACGCTTTCGATAGCGTCACTGCATTCTATCGCTCTGAGAAGACTTTCTGCGATCTTTTTTGAATTACTTTTAGTCATCGAGGCTATTGTCATCGCTACAGTAGTTGCAAGGTCTCCGAATCGGTTATCTCGTGGTATCTCTATGGTTATCTGTGGGGTATCTTTAAGGCTCAGCGTGCCATCTGCTCTCGCCTTCTCGATGGCATTTTCGATGAGTTTTGTTACAATATCTTTAATTCTCACTTTTTACTATCTTTACCACCACACCAGAAAGCCCTGTCTGCAAAGACAGGGATGAATGGCCTGAATTCCTCGCAAAGCGAGTAACAGGGAAAGCCACCCCTGCACCAAAATCTTTGGTGTGAGGGTAAAGGTGTGGTGGTTTACGTACCCATCTCCCAAGATGCAAGGTACCTCTTCTGTTCAGGTGTCAGACGGTCTATATTTATCCCCATGGATGCAAGTTTCAGTCTTGCTATCCTTTTGTCTATTACCTCTGGGACCCTATAGACATCCTTCTTGAGTTTGCCTCTATTCTTAACAATATAATCCACAGAGAGAGACTGGTTGGCAAAACTCATATCCATAACTACTGGTGGATGTCCTTCTGCAGCAGCGAGATTAACCAGTCTCCCTTCACCAAGCAGATATATCTTATTACCACCGGAAAACACATATTCCTCAACAAATTCTCTTATCTTTCTCTTCTTCGTCGCCAAGGAATCAAGCCCTGCCATATCTATCTCAACATTAAAGTGTCCTGCATTACAAACAATAGCACCATCCTTCATGAGTCTGAAGTGCTCTTTTCTTATAACATTTATATTACCTGTGACCGTAACAAAGAAATCACCGATCCTCGCTGCCTCCAGCATAGGCATAACCCTGTAACCGTCCATAGCGGCTTCAAGCGCCTTCAAGGAATCTGTCTCTGTAATTATGACATTTGCACCCATTCCTTCTGCACGCATCGCTACACCCCTTCCGCACCACCCATAACCACAGATAACAAAATTACTTCCTGCAAGCATCCTGTTTGTTGCCCTCATTATACCGTCTATCGTGCTCTGTCCTGTTCCATATCGGTTATCAAAAAGATGTTTTGTATTGGCATCATTGACTGCAATTATCGGATAGAGTAAAACACCTCTCTTAGCCATGCTCTTCAGTCTTATTACCCCTGTAGTAGTCTCTTCTGTTCCACCAATTACATTGGATGCGATGTCTCTTCTTTCTGAATGGAGTGTGGAGACAAGGTCTGCACCATCATCCATTGTTACAGTAGGCTTGTAATCGAGCACGGATTTTATATGTCTGTAATATGTCCTGCTATCCTCACCTTTGATGGCAAATACAGGGATTTCGAGGTCTCTTACAAGCGATGCAGCCACATCGTCCTGAGTGCTTAATGGATTTGATGCGCAGAGAAAAACATCTGCCCCTCCCCCCTTGAGTGTTTCCATGAGGTTTGCGGTCTCTGTAGTCACATGGAGACATGCAGCGATCTTAATACCCTTAAGGGGCTTCTCTTTTCTGAAACTATCTTTTATAGAATTAAGCACTGGCATATTCTTTCTTGCCCATTCAATTCTGAGTCTTCCTGTTTTTGCAAGATTAATATCCTTGATATCGTATTTCATTTACCCCCCTGATTTTGGTAGACAACGAGGTTTACCTCGTTGATTTAGGCAGAATCAACGGACATAAAGTCCGTTGTCTACCGAGAATTATACCCCCGCAGCCTTCTTCAGAGTTTCTACCAGATCTGTTTTTTCCCATGTAAATTCTGGCTCATTTCTTCCAAAGTGTCCGTAGGCAGCTGTCTTCTTGAATATAGGTCTCCTCAGATCGAGTTTTATTATGATTCCTTTGGGGGTCATATCAAAATAATCCCTGATTATTTTTGTTAGCTCTTTTGCTGGTATCTTTCCTGTGCCGAATGTATCAACGAGGACAGAGACAGGCTCGGGAACACCTATGGCATATGCAAGCTGTATCTCGCATTTCTCTGCAATTCCTGATGCAACTATATTTTTTGCTATGTAACGTGCCATGTAGGAAGCAGATCTGTCGACCTTTGATGGATCCTTTCCCGAAAAACATCCACCACCGTGGCTACCAACACCACCATAGCTGTCTACAATAATCTTTCTCCCCGTGAGACCTGTATCACCCATTGGTCCACCAATCACGAAACGACCAGTTGGATTTACATGATAGGTGACATATTCTTCATCAAGTAAATGTGGTGGCATAACAGGTTTTATTACTTTCTCGATGATATCTTCCCTTAGCTCTTTCAGTGTTATATCAGGGCTATGTTGTGCAGATACAACGACAGCATCTACCCTGAATGGTTTTCCATCTCTGTATTCCACAGTAACCTGTGATTTTCCATCAGGTCTCAGATAACCGAGTATATCTTTTTTCCTCACCTCTGCAAGCCTTCTGACAAGTTTGTGTGCAAGCATAATCGTAAGGGGCATCAGCTCCTCTGTCTCATTACATGCATAGCCAAACATTAACCCCTGATCCCCTGCACCTCCGATGTCCACACCTAGTGCTATATCAGATGACTGCTCATGAATAGATGTTATAACGGCGCATGTCTCATAATCAAAACCATACTTCGCTCTTGTATAACCTATGTCCCTTATAATCTCTCTCACTATATCAGGAATATGCACATAGCAGGTTGTTGTAATCTCACCAGCAACAAAGGCAAGTCCGGTGGTCACCATTGTTTCACACGCAACCCTTGCCGCAGGGTCCTGTGCAAGCATGGCATCGAGTATACCATCTGAGATCTGGTCGGCTATCTTGTCGGGATGTCCTTCAGTAACCGACTCCGAAGTAAAAAAATAATCAGCCTTTTCCATTACTTCTCTCCTTTCGGTATATAAATTTTAGACTACTAAGTCTGCATTTCTATGACATTTTTGTCAAGGATAAATTTATGGTCTCTATTGGGGCTACTTCCCTATGGCAGGGTAATGCCTAATGCCTTGATCTTTCTATGAAGGTTACTTCGCTCTATCTCAAGGTCATCAGCGGTCTTTGTTATGTTCCAGTTGTTTTCCCTTAGTCGCTTGAGTATAAATTCCCGTTCAAATGAAGCCCTCGCCTCTCTCAGTGTATTATATTGAGAAAAAAACTCTGTCTCCGGTGCAACAACAGGCTCAGTTAATGGTGAAGGAATGTCATCAATGGTTATGATAGATGAATCGGTCATTATTACAACTCGTTCAATCATATTCCTTAGTTCCCTTACATTTCCAGGCCAATCATATGAATCCAGAACAGAAAGTGCCTTTTCGTCTATCTCCTTTGGCTTTTGTCCATACTCAGATGCAAACTCCTTAAGAAAATATCTACTGAGAAGAGATATGTCTTCTTTCCTTTCTCTTAAGGGTGGAACAACGATAGGAATTACATTAAGTCGATAATAGAGGTCTTCCCTGAAAGTTCCTTTTTTAATTTCTTCTTCAAGGTTTTTATTGGTAGCAGTTATAACACGAACATCCACCTTGATAGTCTTACCTCCTCCGACACGCTGGAATTCCTGTTCTTGAAGCACCCGTAGCACTTTCGCCTGTGTATTTAGACTCATATCCCCTACCTCATCGAGAAATAGTGTGCCTTCATCTGCAATCTCAAATTTTCCTTTCTTGGAGGTTGTAGCCCCTGTAAATGCGCCCTTTTCATGTCCAAATAACTCACTCTCAATTAAATCGGTGGGTATCGCTGCACAATTTACCTCTATAAAGGGTTTCTCTCTCCTCCTGCTATAATTGTGTATAGCCCTTGCAACCAGCTCTTTACCAGAGCCACTTTCACCGAATATCAAAACCCTGCTATTTGAAGGACCTGCAGTCTTTATAACCTCTAAAAGCCTGCGGATCGCAGGGCTATCACCTACTATTTCGTATTTCTTTTGTATCTTGATACGGAGGTTCCTGTTTTCTTCCTCAAGCCTTTTATGTTCTATGGCATTACTTATGGTCAAGATTACCTTATTACTATCAAAGGGCTTTTCTAAAAAATCATAAGCCCCCAGTTTAATAGCTTTCACAGCGTCTTCTATTGTCCCATGCCCTGACATCATTATTACAACAGGATTGCTGTTAAGTTCACTCATTCTTTGTAAAACCTCTAATCCATCCATCGCAGACATCCGTATATCGAGCATCATAAGATCGGGAGTGTTTTCTCTTAATATCTTTAGCGCCTCATGCCCGCTCTCTGCTTCTAACACCCCATATCCCTCATCCTCAAGATGTCCCCTGAGCGAGTCGAGTATACTCTTTTCATCATCTACTATGAGTATATTTCCTTTAGACATATGCAGGTAGTTCGATAGTAAATACCGTGCCTTTTGGTTCACGGTCACTTATCCGTATATTTCCTCCGTGATCAGTGATAATCTTATCAACAATTGCAAGACCTAAGCCTGTCCCTCCTTTCTTTTTCGAGAAATAAGGAAGAAAGAGTTTATCTTTATCTTCAGAAGGTATCCCAGAACCATCGTCTGCAATATCGATCCTGACCTTCGTCATTTCAGGGTCGTATGTTGTAGTCACCCATATATTACCTCTGTTATTCATAGCCTCAATTGCGTTTTCAAAAAGATTAAGGAATACCCTTTTTATCTGGTCTTTATCCATCTTAATCATCGGAGGAGAATTTACTGCTTCAACAATTATATTAACATATTTATGTGCTGATCTGTAAAGTGCCACAACATCCTCGATTACCTCATTTATATGTTGTGGTACAAGCTTTGCTTCAGGCATACGCGCAAACCGCGAAAACTCATCAATAAGGGATTTAATACCATACACCTCTTTTATTATGGTTGATGTGCACTCCTCAAGCACCGCCTGGTAATCAGGTGAACCCTCTGCATATTTCTTTTTCAGTCGCTGCGCAGAGAGTTGAATTGGGGTAAGTGGATTTTTTACCTCGTGGGCAATCCTTCGTGCCACTTCCTGCCATGCAGCAGTTCTCTGTGCCTTGATAAGTTCCGTAAGGTCATCAAAGACCACGAGCGTACCGAGTAGATTTTCCTCTTTATCCCTGAGAGTAGAGATATTTAGATGAAGGGTCATAACTCTTTTATTAATAGATAGTGTTATCTCTGTATCTATATCTTTTCTGTATTTCCTCATCTTTTCAATTAAGGTTATAATCTTCTCAGACTCAACAAATCTAAAGAGCTCGGTGTATTCTTTATCTTGGAGGTCTTCTCCTGAGATGCCGAGGATATGTTCTGCAGCCTTGTTTATTGTTGTTATCCGTCCATCTTTATCTATGGAGATAACACCAGTGGCGATATCCTCAAGCACAGTCTCCATATAGGTAAGCGCCTGATCTAATTCAATATTGGCTTTTCTGAGGGAGAGGTTTATTTTCTCGATGTTATCATTGCCGATCTTCAAATCCTTTGTCATCTGATTAAAAGAGTCTACAAGCATCTTCAGCTCATCTTTGGCTTCTACATCTATCTGAACATCAAGATTACCCTGAGCTACAGAATGTGTTGCCTCTGCAAGCCTTTGTATGGGAATGGTTATTCCTTTTGCTATGTAAAGTGCAATCCATGTAGCTGAAAATATTATGAGCAGAGTAGCCAAGAGAAATACTATTATATAAGCGAATCTTATAGGTGACTTAACACTCTTGAGTTGTGTAAACTCCTCAATTGAATTCCTTATCTCAGACATCTTTGCCACAACATCTTTCGTAATAGATGTTGTAACAACTATTATCCCAGCAACCTCATTATTTTTAAGTATCGGTATAGCTGCCTTTACCATCTCTCCACCCTTTGAGGGAAATATCTCAGAGACCTTATTGCCACTCAATACATCGTTGAGGAAATCCTGTTTCGTGGTTTCAGATATATTTTTTCTGTGGGTCATCTCAACAGATTTAGCCAGCCCACTGAGCTGTGGCGAATACACCTCGATCGCTGTAACACCATATTCTTTTCTCCTGTCATTTATCCAGATGGCTAAATTTTTCTCATTTCCTTTCTTGAGAAGGTCTTGCTCTGTTATCTCATTGCTTAACCTGTATGCATAAGACAGCGTGTTATCCTTCATATTGCGATAAAACTCCTGTGCTACATCAAGGGAATTACGTAAAGAGCCTTCTACCTGAGTACTAAACCAATGTTCGATTATATTTGTAAACAACCCTGTAGCAAGAATAAAGAGTAGTGTCGACGGTATCAGAGAAAGACCAACAAATGCAACAACCAATTTTATGCGGAATTTTGAACCAGGAATCTTCTGCCTTCTTTCAAAATAGAGTTTTATCAGGTTGCGTCCTACAAGGAGAATAATAACCATAAGAAGGATCAGATTTATGTTCACAAGTGCAAGAAAAATAATGTTGTTCAGAAGGTAATCGCTTCGTATTCCGATATATTTTATTTCAACAGCGATAGCTATTAAACCACCAATCAAAAGCAACAGGAATATTACGAGACTCCTCTTCCCCTTGCGTGTTTCTTTATCTTTCTCTTTGCCACGATCTATCATATCTACTATCTCAGAATTACTACCCTCTTACGAACACCCCAAAAAATCTTTGGATTTTCGGATTCCCTTTACTTACTCCTCTTAATGGTAAAGAATTGCGATTTCTTCCATTCAGTCTTAAAGTCAGAAGTTGGAACAAAGAAAAGCACATATTCAAGAAGTGGGTGGAGTTTTCTGAATTTCGACTCTGCCATAACACGAACAAAATATAAACTATCAGGTTGTAGCACTGAAGTATCGAGCACTTTAATACGGTCTACAACTGTAACCCATTTCTTCATATCATCAAAGCTGGAAAACATCCTCTCACTAAGATAGAGACCATCATAGGATGTGATACGATAATCCTTTTTAATCATATCGTATTTTATAGTTCTCTGTATGGTTTTAGATGCTATGAATTCATCCGGCCAGTATCTCCAAACCCTGAACACATCTATATGGAATGTGATCTCTTTTTCAATGCCATTATGGATAGCATCAATGAATTCTTTACTAAAACCGCTGAGGGAAGCAGAGACAATCATATTATTGGTATTTGTTGTAACAGTGACATTAGAGATGCTGCTGGCATTAGCCCATGTGTTGTAACCTGTAAAGATGGCGAGGAATATAAAAAGCACCACAGCTTTCTTCATACCTCAAAAATATAATATATACAGCGAATTGTCAAGGACTAAGGAGACCTTTAAAGTGCTTGAAATTTATCTAAACAGCCTCTTATAATTACCACATGGGGGCTTATTCCATAAAACCAGTTGACATACTCACCTTAATATTTCTCAGCTTTTTAATGACCACTACTGTTATCTTTGCCGAAAATATACCTGGATGGAGGCTGTTGATGTTTATATATCTCATGCTCTCAATTATACTTATTTCGCTTATATATTTCAGAGGTAGAAATCCTGCACTTACCTTTGAGATTATACATGACATCCTTTTCCCTGTAATAGTTGTACTCCTGATATTTGATAGTCTCGGTGGGATTGTTCACTATATTAATCCACGAGATATAGACCCTATACTTATAAAAATAGACTATTCCATCTTCGGGGTACACCCCACTGTATGGCTCGAAAGGCTCTCGACACCATTGCTGACAGACATATTACACATATCATACACTACATATTATTTCCTTCCTATCATCCTCGGTATAATTCTGAAACTTAAGAAAAAACATGCTGAATTTGATCTTACAATCTTTTTGATTCTGCTCGGTTTTTATACCTCATATATTGGATACATCCTCTTCCCAGCGCTAGGACCAAGATTTACCATAGAACACCTCCATGCATCGGAGATCACAGGCAGCGGAATTACACAATGGATTCGTCAAACCCTTGATAGTTTAGAGGGAATAAAACGCGATGCATTTCCGAGTGGTCATACAGAGATCGTACTAATTTTGCTTTACATCGTATGGAGATTCGAAAAGTTATTATTCTACATATATATACCACTCATTGTAATGTTGATGTTTTCTACTGTCTACTGTCGCTATCACTATGTTATAGATGTCTTAGCTGGTGGGTTACTCGCTGTTGTGTGCATATTAATTGGTCCAAAACTTTACAATCTCCTCGAATTTAACAAACAACGACGCATTTGACTTTTACTGCGTAAAAAAGATACACTTATTTTAAAATAGAAAGGGCGTTTTGATGAAAAGGCATTTGATTCTCTTATCTCTATGGCTACTATCAATCTTTTTCCTCTTTACAGTTAGTTCTTCTACCGCCTCAGAGCCGCAAGAGGGGACTTCCCCAAAATCCCTCGATTTTTTGGGGGCTCAAGATGAGGCAGATATGTCCTTGATTGCTAAGAGATTAGCTGATTATTTCCCCCCTGTTGAGGGAAGGGTTGTAGCGGTTGTGGACAGACATCTGAAGATAGATGTTGGTAAGAAGGCTGGTCTTGCTAAGGGAATGCGGCTCTCTGTCTTCAGAAAGGGAAAGGAATTCTATCATCCTGTAACCAAACAGGTTCTCGGCAGGATGGAGGAATCTCTTGGAACCGTTGAGGTAGAAGGTATCTCAGATGATTCTGCTATTGTCCGGAGGTTAGATACCTCAAATACAGCAATAAGACCGGGTGACGGTGTAAGAATAACAAAAGCACCTATAAGACTGGCGATTGTCACTGCTAAAGGCTCAGATGAAGATATTATTAACATGCTTGCGGAAATTCTTGAAGGAACTGAACGCTTTAATATAAAATTTACCCCCGATCTTCCTCAGAAGACCACAAAGGAATTAGTAGAAGAATCTATCAAAAAAAGAGGTGGAACAATCGGTGCAGATGCAGTATTATTCGTCGAGACTGAGCCTACGGGTACAAAAATTCGAGTAAATACATCTCTTTACTGGGCATCAGATGGAACCTACGCCTCAATCTATAAAGGTGAAGTTGATCTCGCTGCATTGAAGAGACTTGCCGAAGAAGAGAGTATAATACCACTGAGGAAAGACCACTGGAAGGATATTGCATTCAATTTCAGAGCAAGGCTTCTTGTTATAGGTGATTTTGATGGAGATGGCAAAAAGGAAGTAGCCATAAGTGATGGAATAAAGATAAAGATATATAGACCTGAGAAAGGAGAACTTGTTGAAATCTGGTCAGATAAAGATGACTTCAACAACAATCATATAGCCCTTGATGTAGGTGATATAAACAAAGATGGGAAGGACGAGATATTTGTCACCAACTGGGTAGATGGAATTTTGAGTTCTTATGTAATAGAGTATGTGGATGGTGGTTATAAGAGGATATGGGAGAAGGCAAGACTATTCTTTCGTGTGCTTGCTCTCCCTGAAAAGGGAATGTCCCTTATAGCGCAGGAGTCAGGCACAGCAGAGCCGTATGGTGGAATGATATATGAATACCACTGGAAGGATAGAAGATATATTAGGAAGGATGCATTAAAGCTTCCAAGGGATATAACTTCGATATATGGTTTTGCTTACATCGACTGGAACAAAACCAATTCTTATCAGATAATTACTATAGATAACGACGATTATCTAAACCTTTATAGTATAGATGGAAGCAGAATATGGAAGAGCACTGAAAGATACGGTGGTGCAACTGTAAGGTTCGATACCACATTCACAGCGGGTGGGCTCTTTGGTGAAACTGTTACTGTAATGGTAACAGGCAGGATACTTGTCAAGGATTCTGAGGATGGCAAAAGACAGGAGGCTATAATAATAAAAAATATACCCATGACATATATATTCAAGTATTTTAAGGGGTATAAAGAGGCAGAGGTCTATGGTTTCTGGTGGAATGGAAGCCAGATGGCTGAGCGGTGGTTCATAAAAAAGATTAACGGTGTCATAACCGATTATCAGATAGCAGACATCTTTGAAAAGGGTAAAAAGAACCTTATGCTTCTTACAAACCCTACGCTCCGAATGATTACAGGTAAGAAGTTCACACTTAGAGGTGTTGATAGCATCTTTGCATCGAGGAGTAACATCCTTATGTATTTTATACCCAACTGATGGGGATCTCGATGAGTGAAAAACAAAAAGACAGTGGGTTTGAGAATCCCTCAGAAAAAGAGATGCTCTCTTTAATAGACAGGAATGCTCTACCAAAACATGTTGCTATAATAATGGATGGGAATGGACGATGGGCAGAGCACAGGAGATTGCCAAGAATAGCAGGACACAGGAAGGGCATGGAATCGGTCAGAAAGACAGTCACGCTATGTAGAGAGTTGGGTATAAAGGTACTCACATTATATGCATTCTCAAAAGAAAACTGGGGAAGACCAAAAAATGAAGTAAATGCACTCATGAGGCTTTTAGAGGTATATCTACAGAAAGAAATAGCTACAATGATGAAGAATAATATACGATTTACGATAATTGGTGATACAGAGTTGCTGCCTCACAGGATACAACAGAGGCTTCAGTCTGTCATTAAAAAAACTGCTAATAATACAGGTCTGATATTAAATATTGCGCTTAGTTATGGGGGGCGTGCAGAGATACTGAATGCAGTAAAAAAACTATTTCAGGATATATCTGCAGGAAGATTCTCCATAGAAGGAATCGATGAGGTTACCTTCGAAAGATATCTTAACACTGCTGGAATACCAGAACCAGATCTGATAATCAGAACAAGCGGTGAAATGAGAATAAGCAATTTTCTACTATGGCAGTCTGCATACTCTGAACTTTATTTTACTGAAACCCTCTGGCCTGATTTTAAACGGAAAGCGATGCTCGCTGCACTTATAGAATATCAAAAAAGAGAACGGAGATTTGGATTGATAAAAAATAAAGATAGGAGCGACTATGGGTTATAATTCGACAGGCTCATCAAGGATACTCTCAGCTCTTATCCTTATACCTGTTATCTATATTATTGTAAAGTATCTTTCACCACCCTTTTTTTATGCCCTCATAATCCTTGTAGCATGTATAGCCCAGCTTGAGTTTTACAGGATGTTTGCAGAGAAAGGGATCAAACCCGCGAAACTAATTGGAATAATTCTCGGTATTGCCTCTTTCTTTGTATTCTATTTCAGGGGATACGGTGTTAACTTAGATATAATAGCTATACTAGCCATATTTTGTATTGCAACAGAGCGATTGTTCTCACGGAAAGATATAAAATTAGCATTTATCGAAATAGTCATCACATTCTTTGGTATCTTTTATATTAGCTGGCTTCTCTCCTACCACATACTTATAAGAGGTATGGATTGGGGCAGTGAACTTCTTTTGTTTTTGTATACGGTCATCTGGTCAGGTGATACAGCAGCATATTATATAGGAAGCAGATGGGGAAGACACAACTTACATTCCACTGTGAGTCCAAGAAAAACAGTAGAAGGTTCGATTGCAGGGGTAATCGGAGGAATATTAGCTGTCCTCGCCTTAAGACAATGGTTATTTGACATTCTTACCCCCTTTGATTGTATCACTGCCGGCCTCATTCTCGGGATATTCGGGCAGCTCGGTGACCTCACAGAGTCGGTCTTTAAAAGAGGCGCAGAAGTAAAAGACTCTGGTGCTATAATACCGGGTCATGGGGGATTACTAGATCGTATCGATAGCCTTCTCTTCGCAGGTCCTGCACTTTATTATTACTGGATATGGCGGTAAAAAAATTATCCATATTAGGGTCGACAGGTTCGATTGGAACAAATACCCTGGATGTTGTGAAAAGATTTCCAGAGAGATTCAAGGTTCTCGGTCTATCCGCAGGACACAATATAGCACTCATCAGTGAACAGATCCGTAGATTCAGACCCAGAGTTGTCTCTGTTGCTACTGAATCTGAGGCAAATGTCCTGAAAGAAGAATTCAGTGGATCTGATATCGAGATATTGTATGGCACAGAAGGACTTGTAGCTGTATCAACCATTGTGGAGTCAGATATGGTCGTTTCTGCTATTGTCGGTGCAGCAGGACTGATTCCGACATACTCTGCTATCAAGGCAAAAAAGGATATTGCTATCGCAAACAAGGAAGCCCTTGTTATGGCAGGGGAACTTATTATATCCGAGGCAAATAAACAAAGGATAAGGCTGCTTCCTGTAGATAGCGAACACTCTGCAATCTTTCAATGCCTTGCAGGACATAACAAAGATGAGATATACAGGATTATACTTACAGCTTCTGGTGGACCATTCCTTGATTATTCGGATTCAGAACTCAGAGATGTAAAACCAGATGAGGCACTGAAACACCCTACATGGAAGATGGGCAAAAAGATAACAATAGATTCAGCCACCCTGATGAATAAAGGGTTCGAGGTAATCGAAGCGAGGTGGTTATTTAACATTGAGCCTGAAAGAATCAGGGTGCTAATTAATCCTGAAAGTATTATACATTCTGCGGTAGAATATATAGATGGCTCAGTAATTGCTCAAATGTCATTACCTGATATGAGGGGACCGATTGCATACGCCCTTTCATACCCAGAAAGGACGAATCTGGAACTACCAAGGTTGGACCTTGCAATGATAAAACATCTAACATTTATAGAACCCGACATGGAACGATTCCCGTGTCTTAAATATGCCTATAATGCTATTAATGCAGGGGGTATTATGCCCACTGTATTAAACGCCGCAAATGAGGTTGCCGTAAATGCATTTCTTAATCACAGATTAAAATTCACGGAAATACCTGAGATAATTATCTCAACAATGGAAAGACATAAACAGGAAAATGTGGACAGCATAGATGCTATTCTTTTTGCAGACAGGTTAGCAAGGGAAGAGGCAGAAGGATATATTAAATCAAGAAAGGAAAAGACCGTATGTTAACAATCATCTCTGCAATAGTGCTCCTCGGTATCCTGATATTTGTCCATGAATTAGGACATTTTCTTGCTGCTAAAAGACTTGGTGTAAGTGTTCTGAAATTCTCTCTTGGATTTGGACCGAAGGTTGTTGGTAAAAAGATAGGTGAAACAGAGTACCTCATATCAGCTTTTCCACTTGGCGGTTATGTTAAGATGCTTGGAGAAGACCCTGCGGAACTCGTCAATCCCTCTGATGCTAACAGTTCTTTTATGGCTCAGCGTGTATGGAAAAGGACATTAATAGTCTTTACGGGTCCCTTATCCAATCTCTTGTTTGCGGTTATCATTTTTACAGGGATATTCATTTTAGGTATACCAGTATTAACATCAAAAGTAGGAAATGTGCTGGAGGACTCACCTGCGATGTCTGCTGGCATCCAGGAAGATGACAGAATTACAGCAATCAACGGGATAAAGGTCAACAAATGGACAGAAATGGTCAAGATAGTTCAGAGGAGCGAGGGTAAGGCATTGAGACTAACGATACAGCGTGATAATCGCACCTTTGATATAGAACTTACCCCAAAGAAAAAGATTACAAAGAACATATTCGGAGAAGACAAAGAGGTATGGATGATGGGTATATCTGCCAGCAAAGAATCCATCACTGAACGATCAGATCCATTAACTGCTGTAGTTAATGGTGTCTCAAAGACAATTGAGATAACTACCCTGACTGTAATTGGAATCATAAAGATATTCCAGAGGATCGTCCCTACAGAGACTATAGGTGGTCCCATCCTTATAGCACAGATGGCTGGAGAGCAGGCAGCTCATGGGTTTATGAGTTTTATGATATTCATGGCAATAATAAGCATTAACCTCGGTGTGTTGAATCTTTTACCTATTCCTATACTTGATGGTGGACATCTTTTATTTCTTGGGATCGAAAAGATAATGGGAAAACCCTTAAGCATGAGGAAACGAGAGATCGCACAGCAGATCGGACTATTTTTATTAATATCATTGATGATATTTGCCTTCTATAATGATATAGTGAGACTCTTTGAAGGAAGACCAACCATACCCAGATAAAATCTGGTGGCGGTGACTGGATTCGAACCAGTGACTCTGCGGATATGAGCCGCATGCTCTGACCGACTGAGCTACACCGCCCTGCTCTATTATCGAAACAAATATAGACAATATCAGAAGTAGTTGTCAAGGGGAGTTAACTCCAATATAAAAAGGGGTTCGGATGAACCCCCCTTTTATATACTAATGAACCTTAATCGGCTTTTTGATTTTTAATACATCCCTCCCATGCCACCGCCGTGAGGCATTGGATGCTCTGGCTTCTCTTCTGGTATCTCTGTTACAGCTACCGCTGTGGTAAGCATCAATCCAGCAACGCTTGCTGCATTCTGAAGGGCATACCGTGTAACCTTTGTGGGGTCAATTATGCCAGCCTGCATCATGTCAACAAATTTTTCAGTATTGGCATCGAACCCTACATTGGTCTTCTCTTTCTTTACACTTTCAACAACTATCGAGCCTTCCACACCTGCGTTATTCACAATCTGGCGGATTGGCTCTTCGAGTGCCTTCTTCACGATGTTTATACCTATCTTCTGGTCTTCGTTTTCTCCCTTCAGTTTGTCCAACGCTGGAATACATCTCATCAGTGCCACACCACCACCAGGAACTATCCCTTCTTCAACCGCAGCCCTTGTAGCATGGAGAGCATCCTCTACCCTTGCCTTCTTTTCCTTCATCTCAGTTTCGGTAGCCGCACCAACATTAATAACTGCTACACCACCAACAAGTTTTGCAAGCCGTTCCTGAAGTTTTTCTCTGTCATAATCAGATGTCGTCTCATCTATCTGGGTCTTTATCTGTTTTACTCTTCCCTGTATCTTGGAAGAATCTCCTGCCCCTTCTACTATGGTGGTATTTTCCTTATCTATACTTATCTTCTTTGCCCTGCCGAGATCTGAGAGTTTCACATTCTCAAGTTTTACGCCAATGTCTTCAGAGATAACCTGTCCACCAGTGAGTATCGCTATATCCTCAAGCATTGCCTTCCTTCTGTCACCAAAGCCTGGTGCCTTGACAGCTGCAACCTGAAGCGTTCCCCTGAGTTTATTCACCACGAGTGTGGCAAGTGCCTCTCCTTCTACATCCTCAGCGATTATGACAAGAGGCCTTCCCATCTTTGCGATGTGCTCAAGTATCGGAAGAAGGTCTTTCATACCACTGATCTTCTTTTCATTGATAAGGAGAAAGACATCCTCAAGGTTTGCCTCCATCCTTTCAGGGTCAGTAACAAAGTATGGGGATATATATCCTCTGTCGAATTGCATACCTTCAACCACCTCGAGGGTAGTTGTCATGCTCTTTGCCTCTTCAACCGTAATAACACCATCTTTCCCTACCTTGTCCATCGCCTCTGCAATAAGATTCCCTATCTCTGGGTCGTTATTTGCTGAGATTGTCCCAACCTGTGCTATCTCTTTTTTCTCCTGAGTTGGTTTGCTGAGTTTCTTTAGCTCCTCAACAACCATCTCTACAGCCTTATCTACGCCTCTTTTAAGATCCATAGGATTTGCACCTGCTGCAATGTTCTTTACTCCCTCTTTGTAGATCGCTGTTGCAAGCACAGTAGCAGTGGTTGTTCCATCACCAGCAACATCGCTGGTCTTACTTGCAACCTCCTTTACAAGCTGAGCACCCATATTTTCATAGGGGTCTTTTAACTCTATCTCTTTTGCGACTGTTACACCGTCTTTGGTAATTGCAGGTGCACCATATTTCTTATCGAGTATTGCATTCCTGCCTTTCGGACCGAGAGTCGCCTTCACAGCGTCGTTAAGGAGTGTAACCCCCTTTAATATTGAAGACCTTGCCTGTTCATCAAAAAGAACCTGTTTTGCCATTTTAAATCCTCCCTCTGGGTCGCAGACTCTACGAATCGGACCCTATTTATTGAATTATCCCGAGTATCTCTTCTTCCTTCAGTATTAGATAGTCAACATCATCTATCTTAATCTTTGAACCCGAATACTTGTCAAAAAGCACCTTATCTCCGACCTTTACCTCCTTCACTTCACTGCCAACTGCCTCTACAATTCCTTTCTGTGGCTTCTCCTTCGCGGTATCAGGCACATATATTCCTCCTGGAGTTTTTTCCTCCTCTTGAGAATACTTAATAAACACCTTCTCTTTTAATGGCTTGAATTTCATAGTTTAACTCCTTTCTTTAATCCTGATGTTTAGTTAGTGTTTTCACTACTCTACGAGTCGTAGACCTTCATAAAATTCCTCTCTTTGAGTTAACCTACCTCCTTTCTTCGTCCATATATTATTTTATTATTAGCACTCACCTTAAACGAGTGCTAATATATTTTATATTTCGATTTAAAGGCAAGTATATTTTATAGCAAGAAATTATTATTAAGGTGTGAAAAATAAAATTAACACCGTCAATCTTTAATTTTCCTATTTTTTCTCTTATTATCTTACGCTTGCTGTCATTTCGCACTTTTTATGCCTTTTTCAGGGCTCTCACCATAATCATTTGACAAGTCATGCAATTTTCAATTATCATTTTTTTATGGCATACAGCGACCTGAGAGAGTTTATAAAAGTCCTTGAAGAAAAAGGACTACTCAGAAGAATAAAGGCAGAGGTTGATCCAGTTCTTGAGATAACAGAGATAACAGACAGAATAACTAAGCAAGGGGGCCCTGCCCTGCTTTTTGAAAAGGTAAAGGGCTCAAATTATCCTGTTCTCATTAATGCCTTTGGCTCATACGAAAGGATGTGTCTCGCCCTAAAAGTAAAGAGCCTTGATGACATAGGTGTCAGAATGCTTGAATTCATTGAGCCAGAGATACCAACAAACCTGATAGAGAAGCTCAAAACCCTCCCGAAGTTAAAAAGACTTGCTGATTTTCTACCCCGTTATGTCAGGGACGGTCCCTGTAAGGAAGTAATAATAAAGGATAATCTATCACTTGCTATCTTTCCTGTCATCAAATGCTGGCCTGAGGATGGGGGAAAATTTATTACCCTGCCTATGGTCTTTACCAAACATCCAGTCACAGGTGAACGCAACTGTGGCATGTATAGGATGCAGGTATATGACGAAAGGACAACAGGTATGCACTGGCACATCCACAAAGATGGTGCCAGGCATTACAGGGAGGCAGAGAGGCTCAAAAAGAGGCTTGAGGTGGCAGTAGCCATAGGTTCTGACCCAGCAGTTATATATTCAGCCACCGCACCACTTCCACAGGGTATAGATGAAATGCTCTTTGCAGGATTTTTGAGGGAAGAACCTGTCGAACTTGTGAGATGTGAGACGGTAGACCTTGAAATACCTGCTAATGCTGAGATTGTGCTTGAGGGCTACTGCGAACCATTCGAAAGAAGGATAGAAGGTCCTTTCGGCGATCATACTGGATATTACTCCTTACAGGATGAATACCCTGTGTTTCATATCACCTGCATAACCCACAGAAAGGACTTAATATATCCTACCACCATTGTAGGAAAACCACCGATGGAGGACTGTTTTATTGGTAAAGCTACAGAGAGAATCTTTCTACCACTGATTAAAAAGCAGCTTCCTGAAATAGTTGATATAAACCTCCCGATAGAGGGGATATTTCACAATCTCGCCTTTATCTCTATAGATAAACGTTATCCAGGACATGCAAAGAAAGTGATACATGCAATATGGGGAATGGGGCAGATGATGTTTACAAAGATCATCGTTGTTGTTGATTCCCATGTGGATGTGCAGAACCTCTCAGAGGTTATCTGGAGGGTAGGAAACAATGTAGATCCCCGCAGGGATGTTGTAATAGCGGAGGGCCCCCTTGATGTCCTTGACCATTCATCTCCCCTGCCAAATTACGGTGGAAAGATGGGAATTGATGCTACAAAGAAATGGAAATCTGAGGGATTCACCCGCGAGTGGCCTGATGACATTACTATGAGTGATGAAATAAAACGACTCGTTGATGAAAGGTGGAAGGAATATGGGATTTAGATTTCATTACAAATTCTTCTTACCTCCGACTTCAGATCTTCGATCCTGCTGCTGCCATCAATAATATAATCCGCATAGGCTTTCTTTTCCTCCATCGGTATCTGTGCGTCAATCCGTTCCTCCGCCTCACTTTCACTCAATCCTCGTTCGATAAGTCGCTCTAACTGTATACGCCTATCCACATAAACAAGCACAACCTTATTTACCTTTTTATGATATCCAGTCTCGATTAATAGAGGAATATCAAGAACTACTATGGCATCGGCTTCATTTCTCTGAATTTCTTTAATTCGATCCTCTATCACGGTATATACTCGTGGATGAATAATATTCTCAAGAGCCCTTCTTTTCTCTTCATCCCTGAATACGAGTGCTCCAAGTTTAGTGCGGTCTATAGAACCATTCGGTTTAAGGACATTCTTGCCGAATAATTCCACTATTTCCTGCCATACAGGTGTGCCTTCTTCGACAATATCTCTAACTATCTCGTCTGCATCAATGAGATGGGCACCAAGTGATTTAAAGACCGAACCTACAGTGCTTTTCCCGCTCGCAATCCCACCTGT